>CAYTJB010000008.1:15375-27213 GCA_964437995.1 uncultured Bacteroides sp.
CGAGTCTGGAAGTATCGAACAGGATGCAGATGTCATTTCTTTAAAGAAAAAATTGCTTCAAAAAGAAAAATTTGAGAAAGAAGATATAGTACTTTTGCTTGCCAATTCTTTTTTATTTTATGGAACATTTTATGCTGTTTTAAATACGCATCCTATAGGCAAACAGTTGTTGGGATTGTTTACCTTATGCAATGCAATGGTACATTTAGTAGTTTGTGTAGTAATTTACAAGCAAAAACTCGCCGACCGCAATTTATTTTATTTGGTGGCAGGCTTAGTGTTGATTTTTATTACAATAGCTATACCCGTTGAATTAGATGGAAATTGGGTAACACTATTATGGGCATTTGAAGCAGCTTTGTTATTTTGGATTGGCAGAACAAAAAATGCTTCGTTTTACGAAAAACTCTCTTATCCCTTACTATTATTGGCTTTTTTTAGCATATTTCACAATTGGATAATTGCTTATTTTAATTTCGAACTTGAACTAACTAATATAACCGTTACCCCTGTATTTAACATCAATTTTTTTAGTTCTATGATGGTAATTGCATCATTTGCCTTTATAAATTATCTGAATAATAACAAAAAGTACATTCCTGCCCAATTTCCTCAAAATACACTCAACTCAATAATTAGTTTTGCTTTACCGTCAATATTGCTAATTGTACTTTACAGCACATTTTGGCTCGAAATATCAATTTATTGGAATCAATTGTACAATGCATCTGCTTTAAAAATAGACAAAGGACTGCACGAATTACCCGAAGATACATGGAATTACGATTTATTAAAGTATAAAACAATTTGGATTATCAACTATTCGCTTTTGTTTTTTGCATTGCTTGCTTTTGTAAATAACAAAAAAATAAAAAACAGTATGCTGACTTATACAAACCTCGTTATAAGTGCTTATGTAATATTAGTATTTCTTGGGCAGGCATTATATAGCTTTTCAGAATTAAGAGAAAGCTATTTGCAACAAACATTATCGCAATATTATCACAACAGTATTTTAAATATTGGAATACGTTATATTTCATTTGCTTTTGTAGCCTTAATGATTGTTTCAATTTACAAAACTATCACTCATGATTTTTTAAAACAACACATTTCAAAATTAAAAATTGCCTTTGATGCCATGCTTTATATTACAATAGTATGGATTGCAAGCAGCGAATTAATTAATTGGATGGATATTATGAAATCAACACAGTCGTACAAACTCGGATTAAGCATATTGTGGGGAGTTTATGCGTTGCTTATCATTGCATTAGGTATTTGGAAAAAGAAAAAACACCTCCGTATAGGTGCCATCGCACTTTTTGCGATAACACTAATAAAACTCTTTATTTATGATATTTCATATCTTGATACAATAGCCAAAACCATTGTTTTTGTGTTATTAGGTATTTTTTTGTTGATTATTTCGTTTTTGTACAACAAATACAAAAATATTATTAGAGGTGAAAATGAAGAATGAAGTTCAATAAGATAATTTAGTTGAACTGATAAATGCAGAAATATTAAAATATTGCTATTTCTCAAACGGATGTTCTTCCTTAAAATTAGGTAAATAAACTGCTGCACTTTCTAATTTCTGTACCCAACCACGATGAAAGCTAAGTCTTTCGGCTTCTTTAACTACGCTGTCATATTCAGCAGTACTTAACTTTCTGTTTAAAAAAGTATGTGTTTTTATTTTTTCTACCGGATGGTATTGTGCCATAAGCGATAAAGAAATATTGGGCGATAATTCATTTGCTATAAAACGTAGCACATTTAAACTATTTTCTACTTGTGTAGGTAACACTAAATGACGAATAATTAAACCCGATTCGGCTAAACCATCATCGTTTCCAACAATTGTACTGCCTTTTTGACGATACATTTCTTGTATAGCCATAGTTGCCGTTTTTGGATAATCAATAGCATCAGATAATTTTTTTGATAGCATATTGTCCATATATTTTAAATCGGGCAAATACACAGAAATATAATTTTCTAATTTATGAATAGTTTCTACTTTGTCGTAAGCATTAGTATTATAAACTGTAATTGGATTTCTTCCTTTTTCCCATAAACCCTCAATAATGGCAATTACGTGTGGTACATAATGCGAAGGCGAAACAAAGCCAACAGAATTAATCTGATAACGGTCAAAAATGCTAATAATTTCTAAAATAACTTTTTCAAGAGAATACTTATCTGAGATAACATCGCCTTTATTGAAGCTTATTTGCTCATTCTGGCAATAAATGCACTGCAAATTACAACGACTAAAAAATATATTACAAATACCATTTTTGCCACTAATGGCAGGTTCTTCGCCTTTGTGCAACACAATAGAAGAAATATTATAGCCTGCATCACTTCCACAATAGCCCAAATTATTGGAATAACGGTCAACACCGCAATTGCGTGGACAAATTTTGCAATTTTTTAATTCTTTAAATAATCTTGTCAATGAAAATCACTTTTTATGTTGTACAAAAGTAAAAAGATAAGTTGTATTGGGTGTAAGGTTTTTGCAATAAATTAATAAGACTTGATAATTTTTTAAGTAATTTTGTGAATAATTACAAATAACAATTTCCACAATTCCACGTTCACTATAAAACAACAATATTTTTTTGATATGACAGATAAAATAACAATACTGTGGGCAGATGATGAAATTGATTTGCTAAAACCTCATGTAATGTTTTTAACAGCAAAAGGTTACAATGTAATTACTTCAAATAGCGGAGGTGAAGCCTTAGATTTAGTAAAGTCTAATGATGTAGATATTATTTTTTTAGATGAACAAATGCCAGGTTTATCAGGCATCGAGACTTTAATTCAGATGAAAAACATTCGCCCAAATATTCCTGTAGTGATGATTACCAAAAGCGAGGAAGAATCTATTATGGAAGATGCAATTGGTTCGAAAATATCTGATTATCTGATAAAACCCGTTAACCCTAATCAAATTTTGCTTTGCCTGAAAAAGAATTTAGAAACTAAGCGATTACAAAGCGAAAAAGCTACACATTCTTACCAGCAAGAGTTTCGTAAAATTGGCATGGATGTTTCGGGAAGACTTAACTTTGATGAATGGATAGATGTTTATAAAAAACTTGTTTACTGGGAGTTAGAATTAGGGAAATCGCAAGACACTGGTATTATTGAAATTCTTAAAATGCAAAAAAACGAAGCCAACCATCAATTCAGTAAATACATTGAACGTAACTATGTAGATTGGTTAAAACCTTCAACCAACGAAAAACCTATTCAATCGCATACCATATTGCAAGAAAAAGTTTTTCCATTACTAAAAGACGACAAACCTACTTTTTTATTGGTAGTTGATAACTTACGATACGACCAATGGAAAACGCTACAACCTAAGATAGAAGAACATTTAAGGGTTGAAAAAGATGAAGTTTATTACAGTATTCTTCCTTCGGTAACACAATATGCCCGTAATTCTTTATTTGCAGGACTTTTGCCTTCAGAGATAGAAAAAAAATATCCCCAACTATGGCTTAATGAAGACGAAGAAGGAACTAAAAATCAGTATGAACCGGAGTTGTTAGATCAATGTTTGCGTAGATTTGGTAAAGACATTAAGACTTCTTACCATAAAGTTTTAAATTTGAATTTTGGAAGGAAATTAGTTGACAATCTTCCAAATTTGATGTCGAATAAGCTAAATGTAATTGTTTATAATTTTGTAGATATGCTTTCACATGCACGAACCGAAATGGATATTATCCGCGAACTAGCTGATGATGAATCGGCTTATCGTTCGTTAACACTTTCGTGGTTTGAGCATTCGCCTTTATTTGATATTATTAAATTTTTAGGTGAAAGGAATGTAAATGTGGTAATTACAACCGATCATGGATCTATTAAAGTTAACAACCCAATCAAAATAAAAGGTGATAAAAGCACTAATACAAACTTACGTTTTAAAATAGGTAAAATGTTGGATTATAATGAAAAAGATGTTTTCGTAATAAAAAATCCACAAGATGCTTATTTACCTAAACTAAACGTAAGTTCTTCGTATATATTCACTCGTAGCAACGACTTTTTTGCTTATCCAAATAACTATAATTACTATGTAAGCTATTATTTAAACACATTTCAGCATGGTGGCATTTCGATGGAAGAAATGCTAATACCAATAATTACTCTAAAAAATAAGTAACAAGCTATTAAAAAAATTGAACCAATCAGTATTTAAATTATAATAAAGATTGAAGTGCCTTGAGTACTTAGAGTGCCTATAGTACTTATAAGTACTCCAAGTACTTTAAGTATTTATAACAAGTTTTGTTTCGTTGTAAGAAATTCTTTACCTTATGATTTATGTAAATAACAGCCTAATAAAAAATGAACCATACTTTTCAGCAAATAACACAAGACAAGCTACCTCAAATAGCGAAGGAAATTATTGATTTATATAAAGACGAACGTATTTTTGCATTTTTTGGGAAAATGGGTGTCGGCAAAACTACACTTATCAAAGAAATATGCAATTATTTAAAAGTAGAAGATATTGTTTGCAGTCCTACTTTTGCTATTGTAAACGAATATCATACTATAGATGACGAAAGTATTTTTCATTTCGATTTTTATCGTTTAAAAACAATAAAAGAAGCTTTTGATATTGGTTATGAAGATTATTTTTTTAGTGGTAATTATTGTTTTATTGAATGGTCAGAAAAAATAACAGAACTTTTGCCTCAAAATTTCGTAAAAGTACAGATTGATGAAAATGAATCTGACGGAAGTCGGACAGTAATTTGCGAAAATTTTTAAAAACATAGATGAGTCCAGTCTAAAAAGCACAGCAAAACGGAAGTTGAAAAGATATACGCCTCATTATGAATACATTATTAAAAAACTTCAAAGATATTAACTTACTGACAATCAGTTGAATAACTTTATAAACTTTCAACTTTTTAACTTTATAAACTGAATTCATGGATACTAAGCAAGGTGCATTTGTAAAATATTCCGAAGGATTATTGCCTCAGGAAGAGATGCTTGAAGTAAGAAGGCAACAAGCTTCTTTAACAATAGGTATTCCAAAAGAAATTACGAAAAGCGAAACCCGCATAGCATTAGTTCCCGAAGCAGTAAGTTTGCTTATTGCCAATGGACATAAGGTAATTGTTGAAAATGAGGCAGGTATAACTGCTCATTTTGAAAATGCTGAATATGCTGATGCTGGTGCAACTATTGTGCATAGCCATGAAGAGGTTTTTAAGGCAGATATTATTTTAAAAGTAGCTCCATTAGATGCTACTGAAATTTGTATGTTAAAGCCTCGTCAAACAGTAATTTCAGCCTTAAATATTGCCAATAGAAACAAAGATTATTTTAAAGACGTAGCTTCAAAAAAAGTTACTGCTTTGGCTTTTGAGTATATTAAAGATAAAACAAAAACCTATCCTGTAACACGTTCGATAAGTGAAATTGCCGGCAATACTGCCATTTTACTTGCGGCCGATTATCTTTGCGATTCAAAATTAGGGAAAGGCATAATGCTGGGAGGTGTTTCAGGCATTACGCCTACAGAAGTTGTTATTATTGGTGCCGGTACAGTAGGCGAGTACGCTGTTAGAGCTGCAATGGGTTTGGGCGCTTATGTAAAAGTATTTGACAACTCAATTTATAAGCTTAGAAGATTGCAGAATAATTTGAACGAACGAATATTTACATCAATTATTCAACCAAAAGTATTGTTAAAAGCTTTAAAAACAGCCCATGTAGTAATTGGAGCAATACATTCAAGCAATGGACGAACCCCTTGTGTAGTAACCGAAGAAATGGTAAAGCAAATGAAACAAGGTTCTGTAATTATTGATGTTAGCATTGACCAAGGTGGTTGCATAGAAACTTCCGAAGTTACATCACACAGCAATCCTGTATTTGTAAAGCACGGCGTTACACATTATTGCGTTCCTAATATTTCATCAAAAGTTCCACAAACAGCCTCTTATGCTCTGAGTAATTGTTTTGCACCCATTATTCTTAATATTAGCGAGGCAGGCGGTATTGAAAGTATGCTAAAATCCGATTATGGTGTACGACAAGGAGTGTATATTTTCAATGGAACTGTAACAAATAAGTATATTGCTGAAACCTACCAATTACCTTTCCAAGATATTGACTTATTGATGGCTGCCTTACGATAGTAAAATAAAAAAGCTTTTATTCAAAATGAACAGCCCCAAAAAAATTAGACAAAAATTTGAGGGGGTGTTTTTTATGAAAATATACTGTTTCTTAACAGGTTTGCTTTACAAACCTGTTAAGAAACAGTATACCTGCCTGCTGTCAGGCAAAGTTGTGTAATTTATTGGACTATTACAGATACCCCATATCGTTATTAAACTTCACATTTAATAAACAAAGCAACTTGCAATAATTTTATAAATTCCTTTCTTCTTTTTCCTTATAAAGCAAATAATGGAATATCTTATGAATTTCGATGGTTCTAAATCCCCAATGGCGTTCAAACAAAAAACGACATTCGGAAACGGCATTTTCGCGGGCTGCTTTAGTATTGCGTTGGTATAATAATATAAAATCTTTCATGTCCTGATAAATATCGGTTAAGTATTCGGCAATAGATACTTTTACAGGATTTGAGTAATCGTCATCATTATAATCTACCATCCAAAAATCGTCGTCTTTTCCTAATTTATTTTTTACTTCGTTGTATATAGTTAGCCAGTTTTCTTCGGTAACAAAGCGTTCGTTTACTTCAGGATTTTCAACTTCTACATAAGGCAAGGTAGCTCCTTTTATATAAAGCAAAGGGCAAATTTTTTGAAAATAGCTGATAATGTCCTCTTTGGTATATTTTTCAATGCCTTCCAAAAACAAACAATATTCGTTGGCAACGGTAATCATTTCAATTACATTTCTTGAAATGGCGGGTTCTTCGATTTGATTCATCGTTTTATATTTTTCTAAATGTACTTATGGTATATTCTTTTGCAAAAATAAGGAATATGTGAATCGCCTGTTAAAAAATCTTAATATAAAGGTTAATTAACACTTTAAGTTTTGTGTTCTATCTTAGTTTTTGTTAATTTGCAAAGTAATAAATAGTATTCATCAAATGTTTATCAATGATTTTTTTAAAAAATATTGTTTCAGTTGCTCTCATGTTAGTTGCCAGTTTATGTGTAAATATAAGCTATGCACAAGATGCTAATGTAAATGGCACTGAAAAAAAAACTACCGATTCGTTAATGCTTGCAATGTATAAAAGCTTTCCTGTGTTTAGCGAAATAACAACCATTACAGATAATCCAACTCCAGCTTCTTTTACATCTGCTACTCCTTCTAAATCTGTATCAACAACAACATCCAATCGCACAATTGCCAATATAAATGCAAAACTTCCTGCCAAATTATATACTACTTGGAACAACAAAGATATAAAATTGAGTAGCGATAGAACGTTTGATAAAAACACTACCTATATTCTTCCTTTGGTAAATGAAACTGATCATAAATTTGTGATTCCTTACAAAGGTAAGGTTATTTCGCCCTTTGGCTATAGAGGCAAAAGAGTACACGCTGGTACAGATATTAAATTAGCTTTAAATGATGAGGTTTACGCTGCATTTGATGGCGAAGTTCGTATGGCAAAGAAATACAGTGGATACGGGAACTTAGTAGTAATAAGGCATAAAAATGGCTTAGAAACTTGCTACGGACATTTGAATAAATTGGAAGTAAAAATTAATCAAGAAGTAAAAGCCGGCGATTTAATTGGGTTGGGTGGTCGCACAGGCAGAGCTACTACTACGCATTTGCATTTCGAAACACGCTTTTTGGGCGATGCCTTTAATTCAGCTAAATTGATAGATTATAACAACTATTGTTTAAAATCGGATACATTGGTAATTGATAAAAATACATTTATCAAATCAAAAAACTTTAAATATAAGAAGAACAAAAAAGGTAAACGCATAAAAGTATATTACGAAGACCCAAGCAATGAAGAAAACACGCCTGTAAATTCAAATACAACCATCGTTTATCAAGAAGAAGGAGAGCTAGAAACAACGATTGCTTCTGAAGAAACTGAAACCGTTAAAGAACCCATTGCGAAAGCTAAAAACAAAGAGAAAGAAATAGAAAAGGTAAAAACAAATACAAAAACAAAAGATAAAGTAAAAAAAGAAAAAGAAAAAACAAAAACAGACAAAGCTAAAAAACCTAATTTTTATAAAGTTCGCAGTGGAGATACCTTATCTGAAATTGCTCGAAAAAATGGAACAACTGTTAAAGATTTATGTAAGATTAATAAAATAAAAGAAGATGCTGTTTTAAGTTTGGATAAGAAATTAAAACTTAAATAAAAACCTTGTAATTTATTGATTACAAAAGTATAATACCGAAATAAAATATGTAGTAGTCCTATTCACTATTGCTCTTGAAACTAATTGCCTAACGACAGACAGGTAAGTTGTCCAATTTATTGGACTATTACAGATACAGTATCGGTATAAAACCTTAGTAGAAGTATATGACCACTTTCTTTGGAGCTGTTTATTTATACTAGTTCTTAACAGGTTTGCAAAGCAAAATTGTTAAGAAACAGTTATACCGAGAAAATTGCAGCAAAGTTTTTTTTGCAAACCTGATTTTATTCGGTATACTCATAACCGTTCATTTAATGCAACGATACTGTTCATAATGATTTCAAATCTTTTAGCCTGCTTTTTGAGCTATAAGTCTAATTATTTAATTTTATTGGCAAAAGCTTCATAAGCTTTTATAAATGGTTCGGTTGGAGCACTTACAACACCAGCTCCTACTTGTCCTACACCTGGTTTTTTATGAGCAACACCGGTATCAATAAACGGTGTAATGCTTTTTTCTACTACTTTAATTACATCAATACCCGTAGGAGTACCTCTAAAATTAAGGTAAGGAATTTGGTAAATATTGTTTTCGCCTAACGTAATTTCGTACATTGCCAATGTGTAATTTACAGCATCTTTTGCACTACCGCCAACAAATTGTACAATTGCTGGGGCAGCTGCAATGGCAAAGCCTCCAAGTCCTCCGGTTTCGGTAATGGCACTATCACCAATATCGGGGTTGGCATCTTCTTTTGTAAAACCAGGGAAAAACAAGGCATCTGGTACAGGAGCTTTGCCTGTAAACCACTGGTTGCCCATTCCAGAAAGCTTAATACCAAAGTCGGTACCGTTTCTTGCCATTACAATAACCATACTGCTGTATTCTATGTTTTGAGCAGCATCTAAACATGCTTTGGATGCTGGCATTGATAAATTTAAAAAGAAATGGTCGTTGCCATTTATAAAATCAAGTACTTTGGCTGCATCATCTTTGTTTTCGGCAGTTCTAACAATACTTGGAGCTATAGCACGATAAAATAATGATGTGCCGGCACGGTTTCTATTATGTACTTCATCGCCCATGTGAAGTGCTTGTGCAATTATATTTTTTATATCTATTTTTCCTAAGCTTTCAATGGCTTTTTTAAGGATTGGATACATTGTTTGTTCCATCCATTTAAGCCTTTCCACCACTTCGCTGCTAAAAGCACCATAACGAAGCACTTTCCCTAAGCCTTCGTTTAACGTACAAAATGCATAATTGCCAAACTCTTCATTTTTAATGATAAAAACCGGCATTGATGCTGAAACTATACCTGCCATAGGTCCCACGGTGCAATGATCGTGGCATGGTTCGTAGTCTATCTTTCCTGAAGCGGCTAATTTTTCAGCTTCTTCGGGAGTTAAAGCCATTCCTTCATATATTAGAGCTCCAATAATTGCACCACGTGTGGGCCCGCACATATTTTCCCATTTTACTGGAGGTCCTGAGTGTAAAATTAAATTGGGTTTCATGCCCGGAATAATATTGAGTGCAATATCCATTCCCACCAATACAGGTTTTCCACGCAACACAATATCTAAAGCCTTTTTATTAGCTGCTTCTATAATATTTATTTTGTTTTTTACAGCATTAAGTAGGGCTGTATTGTTTATCAACGATGGTTTCCAATCTACTTGTACAACATCTACACCAACGTGTTGCAAATTATCGTTAAATGAATGTAATCCAGTGTTTATAACTTTAAGAGGCTTGTTAAATAATTCGTTTATCGACATAATTTTATTTATTTAGCAATTGAATAATATTTGTACATAACTCAGATGCAGCTACATTAGAAGGCATTACAATAACTCCTATACGTTCGAGTGCTGTTTTTACTTTTGTAAAATTTTGAGGATCTTTATCGGTTCCTGTAATTGAACAAATAAATTGCAAACTTGGCGAAATTTCTTTAGCCTGAGCAATGGCAGGAACTAATTCAGCATCGGGTTGCATATTTGAGCCATAGCCAAGCACTACATCGAGCATTATTATAGCTACTTCCTTATCTTTGGCTTCTTCTACAATTCTTTTGTTTCGCAAACTAAAGTCAATCATAGGGTGGGGGCGACCTGCTGTAAATTCATCATCGCCTAAATCAAGGATTGTATGCTCTTTACTTTTCCAAACGTCTTGCAGTTTATAGTCGAGATGCAAAGGTGTATTGCTATATACATTGCCAATTGAATGTTTCATTATCAATTGGGCTTCGTCGCACAATGTACCACCGCTAAATAAACCTCTAAGGTATTTCCCTTTGGTTTTCTTGCTTATTTCAATAGCTAATTTTTCAATTTCTTTGCTACGTTCGGTTGTTTTTGTTTTAACAGCATCTATTGTTTCGTTATTCGCCAAAGCAACAGAAAATAAAGCAGCTTCTTCAAGACTTTCGGCTGCAATGGCACCCGATTTTTTAATTAATTCTTTATTAGCACCAATAAATATAGCTACAATAGGCTTTTTTATTGATTTTACTTCGTTGGCAATTTTTTGCAATACGTCTTCGTGAGGAGGCTTAGATACCAAACAAATTACCTTTGTATTTTCGTCATTAGCCAAGGCTTTTAAAGCACTTATAAACATAATTCCGCCAATTTCTTTCGTTACATCTCTACCGCCAGTACCAATAGCTTGGGAAATGCCACCTCCATTCATCGAAATAATTGAAGTAACCTCCTGCAAACCAGTTCCTGACGCACCTACAAGACCAATGTTTCCTTGATTAACAACATTTGCAAAAGCCAATGGAACGCCGTTAATAATAGCCGTACCGCAATCGGGACCCATCACTAACAATGCTTTTTCATTTGCCAACGTTTTCAACATCAATTCATCCTCAATGCTCACATTATCCGAAAAAATCATTACGTGCATATTGTTTTCAATAGCTTTCAATGCTTCTGCAGTAGCATATTTCCCTGCAATTGATATTAAAGAAAGATTAGCATCTGGTAAAACTGCCAATGCTGAATCAAAGCTTTTTGGAGCAAAATTTTCGCCTGTGTCTTTACTGTTTCGCATTTCTTTAAGGAATGTTGCAACACCATCTATGGCTTCATTTGCATAATTTTCGGTGGTAGCTTTTACAACAATTAGCAAATCTGTATCTCCTGCGTTTTCGAGTTCGGCAATCAACATGCCTGCATTTTTTAAAATAGCAAGATTTTCTTTGGTGCCCATTACAACCGAAGAATCTTCAATACCTTGCATTTTATTTATTTCCTTAGCTACACGCATCAAAGTAACAGAGTCGTAATACTCTCCTTTTCGTATAATTCCTTTAATCATTTTTTATATGATTTATTTGTTAAATATGATTGGTCTATGTAATAAAACAGCAAAAAATCCGCTTAATAAGTCTGCTCCCGAAGTATCACCTACCGAAATTAATTGCTCAAAACTATGTTTTTTATC
>CAYTJB010000009.1:0-26241 GCA_964437995.1 uncultured Bacteroides sp.
AATGATGTCGGCATTATTAGATTCTGCTGTATTCCCAGGTATTCAAGGTGGTCCGTTAGAGCATGTAATTGCTGCTAAAGCAGTTGCTTTTGGCGAGGCATTATCTGATAGTTATTTAGCGTATGTTCAACAAGTAAAAAAGAATGCTGCTAAAATGGCTGAAATGTTTGTTGCTAAAGGTTATAAAGTTATTTCCGGCGGAACAGATAATCATCTAATGTTGATTGACCTAAGAAGCAAATTCCCTGATATTACTGGTAAAGTTGTTGAAAATACATTGGTAAAAGCTCATATTACTATAAATAAAAACATGGTTCCATTCGATAGTCGTTCTCCTTTCCAAACTTCAGGTTTGAGAGTAGGTACACCCGCTATTACCACTCGTGGCTTAAAAGAAGAACACATGGGAATTATTGTTGATTTGGTAGATGAGGTTATTTCAAATATCAACGACGAAAACGTAATTGCTTCTGTAAGAAAACGTGTAAATGAATTAATGAAACCTTTTCCTTTGTTTGCTTACTAATACCGATACGGTATCTGTAATAGTCCAATAAATTGTACTCTAACAGCTACTCTATCGGCATTATACCAAATTCTAACAAACTAATTTAATAAGTAATGGTAAAAACTGGTTCTTAATAGGTTTGCAAAGCAAAGCTACTTAGAACCAGTTATACCAAGTCAATTGCCAGAAAGTTTTTTTGCAAATTTGATTTCATTTGGTATGTCATAGTTTAATAGAAATAGTGGTATTATTTCAGAATAATTGCTTTATAAATTAAATACAATCCGAAAATAAATAATAGCACGCCAACAATGTGATTTATCAACCTTAATACTTTATCATTCAAATAGATTTTGATTCGAAAAGCAATAAAACATTTAAGCAAATCGGTTAGAAATACGGTAAGCAAGGTTGCAGTAAAAAATATAAATACGAGTTCAATATTAATTCCGGCATTAGTACTCAATTCGGAGGTAACAACGCCTACCCAAAAAACCCAATAAATCCATACAGAAGGATTGGCAAGGTTTAAAAAAAAACCTTTTAAAAGATAAGATACAAATCCTGGCTTTTTTACTGCAATACCATCATTTTCGGTAATGTGCATTTTGTGTCTGAAAGTATAAATACCAAACAAGATAAGCATTAAACCCCCACAAAGTCCAACAATTTTCTGATTTTGAGGAGCATTTAATATTTGCGATGCACCAAGAAATGAAAGAAAAACCAATGTTAAATCGCTAAAAAAGATACCAATAGCAAGAAAAACACCCGATTTAAAGCCTCTATGAATACTCGTTTGTACAAGCGAGAAAAAAGCAGGACCTAAAAGTACCGCTAAAGTAAGCCCGAGTAAAATCCCTTTTAATATAGTTTGAAGCATTTAATAGGTTTTTATCAAAATTCGTTATTTTCTTAATTCGAGGTTCTTTAAATATTCTGACCAATCGTTTAATTTTCCGTTTTTCAACACTCTTGGAAACTTATTTTGTCCACCCTCCTTACCTTGAATTTTCATCCAGTCGTAAAATATATGCGATGGAAGAATTTCAACAAACACTTCTTTTATAGCAGCAATACGCTCAACACGGTAATCGTCGTTCAACTTTTTTAGGTATTGGTCAATTTTTACTTTTGCCAATTCTGCATCAATATTATCGTCGGTTCCAATATACCATTTATGGGCAAACATGCTCTCATATTTAATGCCAGCTACAGTAAATTCCTTAATTTCAATATTTAGTTCGTCGCCTAACATTTTCATAGCCATGTTCATGTTTTCTTGCGAAAGATGTTCGCCACAGATATTTAAAAAGTGCTTGGTTCGTCCAGTAATAACAATTTCACTTAATTTTTTATTGGTAAATTTTATTGTATCTCCAATTAAATATCTCCAAGCACCTGCAGAAGAAGATATTAGCAATGCATATTCTTTATTTTCCTCTATTTCGCCAATAGTTAAAGTTTTCGGATTGCATGAAAGATTGCCTTCATCATCAAAATTTTCTTCATTAAAAGGGACAAATTCAAAGAACAAACCATTGTCTAACACCAATTGCATAGAGTTTGTATTAGGACGGCTTTGATAAGCTATAAATCCTTCGGAAGCCAAATAAGTTTCCATGTAAGTAATAGGGTGTGCCAATAATTTCTCAAAACCTTTTTTATAAGGTTCAAACGATACACCTCCATGAACATAAATAGATAAATTAGGCCAAATATCATGAATGGTTTCAACCTTATAATAAGTTGTAATTTTTTCCATTAAAATTTGCAACCAAGCAGGAACGCCCACAATTACACCAATATCCCAATTTTTGGCGTTTTTAACAATTTCTTCGAGTTTGGTTGTCCAATCGCGTTCTTTCGAAATTCTTTTGCCGGGTTTGTAAAAATGTTCAAACCAAAATGGGATATTTCCTGCAGTAATACCTGATAAATCGCCTTCGTAATACGTTCCGTTGTAGTGTAAGTGTGTGCTTCCGCCTAGCATCAAAATGCCTTTTTGGTAAAATTCATTGGGAAAATCGTATTTAGCTAAGGAAATAATTTGACGAATACTCGTTTTTTTTATTGCTCTAAGCATATCGTTGGTTACAGGAATGTATTTACTTGATGATTCGGAAGTTCCAGAACTGAGTGCAAAATATTTTACTTTACCGGGCCAACATACATAAGCTTCACCATTTAATGTACGGTACCACCATTTGCTAAAAATTGAATTATAATTATGTGCAGGTACTTTTTCTTTAAATGCAGCAATAATATCTTTCTCCTTAAGAATATCTATAAATTGATGATGTTCGCCAAAAGTTGTGTAATAGGCTTTTTTGAGTAATTTTTTTAATTCTTTTCGCTGAGTTTTTTCTGGATTAAGACCTTGAATGCTATCAATAGGAATCATACTTCTTAACTCAATTGCACGTTTAACGATAGAACCTAAAATTGGCATAAATCTTGATTTTTTGAAGTGTAAAATTAAGATTTATTTTTAAAAATTCTTATCTTTAGCGTATGTATTTGTAATTTTTGTATTTTTATACGCTAAAAATGTTAAAAATGAAGCTATCAGCAAAAAAAACTTTTCAACTATTTTTTATTGGGTTGGTATCAATACTATATTTATTTGGAATTTATTTGCTCTTTTCAACAATTACAGATTACAAGCCTCAAAAAATTGAAACTGTTGAGTTGCGAGGTAATATTACAAACAATCAAATACTTAACGATGAATTAACTCTCTTATCTTGGAATATAGGATATGCTGGATTAAGTAAAGAAATGGATTTTTTTTATGATGGAGGAACAAAAGTAAAACCATCAACAGAAGTTTATCAAAAAGCATTGAATGGCATTTTGAATACGTTGGTAACTTATTCTTATGTAGATTTTGTTTTACTGCAAGAAGTTGATGTTTTTTCTAAAAGAAGCTATTTCTCTAATCAAGCGGCTTTTATTTCAGACTTTTTGCCTGATTTTGCTTATGCTTATGCAGTAAATTATGATGTAAAATACGTATTACTGCCACTTTACGCTCCTATGGGAAGGGTAAAAGCTGGATTGCAAACGCTTACAAAGTATAAACCCGTTGAAATAAAAAGATATGCCTATTCTGCCAATTTCGATTGGCCCAAAAAATTATTAATGCTCGACCGCTGTTTTTTAGTTACAAAATATTTGTTAGCTAATGGCAAACGATTAATTGTGATAAATACACATAATTCAACTTTTGATGGAGGTTTGTTAAGCAAAAAAGAGTTGGATGAACTAAAAAATTATGTTTTAAATGAGTATGATAAAGGCAATTATGTAATAGTAGGTGGCGATTGGAACAATAATCCTCCTAATTTTAAGAAAGTACAATCATTTAAAAATAACAAAATTTTTCATTTAGATAATGAAATAGCTAATAATTTTATGCCGCCAGATTGGCAATGGGTATATGATGTTGAAACTCCTACCAATAGGAATGTAAATGAGCCTTACAACGTAAAAACAACAGAAACAACTGTGATTGACTTTTACTTGATTTCACCTAATATTGAATCGCTAAGTATCCGAAACATTGATTTGAATTTTGAATTTTCGGATCATAATCCAGTATTGATGAATGTGAAATTGAAATAAAAAAAGCTGCTTGAAACTCTCAAGCAGCTTTTTTATAAATATATATAAAACATTTTCAACCGCAAATATTTTGATATGATGAGAGATGTTTTACCTTCTTTAATAAAATCTTGGTTTAACAACGTACTGTCTTTGAAAAATTTATTTAATTTTCCTTGCGCAATTTGTTCAACCATAGATTCAGGTTTACCTTCTTGACGAATCAAATCTCTGTAGATTTCTAATTCTTTTTCAATAATTTCGGCAGAAACGCTGCTTTTATCAATTGCCACAGGAGCCATTGATGCAATTTGCATAGCTATGTCTTTACCTAATGTTTCGTCGCAAACTTTGTTGAATCCAACAATAGTTGCCAAACGAGAACCTTGATGAATGTATGCAAAATTAATTGGACTTTCGATAAAATTATAATGAGCTAACTCAACTTTTTCGCCGGTTTTGCCAGTTTGTTCAATTAACAAATCAGCAATTGAAACGCCATTAATTTGCAAACCTTTTAATTCGTCTTCTGATTTTGGCATTTTTTCAATTGCCAAATCTAATACTGATTTGCAAAAGTTAATGAATAAATCTGTTTTTGCAACGAAATCCGTTTCGCAATTAATCATTATAGTTGCTGCAAAGGTTTTATTTGCATTAGTTTTTGCGATAACAACTCCTTCGTTAGCATCTCTATCAGCTCTTTTGCTTGCTAATTTTTGTCCTTTTTTTCTAAGGAAATCTATTGCTTTATCAAAATCACCGTCATTTTCAACAAGTGCATTTTTGCAATCCATCATGCCTGCACCTGTCATTTGTCTTAGTTTGTTTACGTCTGCTGCTGTAATAGCCATTTTTATATCGAGTTATAAAAGTTTTTAAATTTATTTACTTGTAGGTTTTTTCTTTAAAGTAGCAGGTTTTGCAATTGGTTTGCGTGGTCTTTTTGTTGGATCACTGCCCATTGTTGCACCTTCTTCTTCTTTCATCTTTTTTGCTAAGTTTCTTTTTGCTTCAGCTGCACTTTCGTCTTCATCAATACCTGCTAATGAACGAATATTACTTGTGTCAAAAGAATCTTCTGTTGCATCGTCAGTATCGTCAGTAGCTTTTTTATCTTTATCAAATTTTCTTTCATTTAAGCCTTCTTCAATAGCATTAACAACAGCTTCTAAAATAACATTTATTGATTTTGAAGCGTCATCATTAGCTGGGATAGGGAAATCAATTAAATCAGGATTTGTATTGGTATCAACCATTGCAAATGTAGGAATATTTAATCTTTTAGCTTCTGCAACAGCAATGTGTTCTTTATTAATATCAATAATAAAAAGTGCTGATGGCAAACGATTCAAATCGGAAATACTACCTAAGTTTTTTTCTAATTTGGCTCTTTCGCGACTAATTTGAAGTCTTTCTCTTTTCGAAATATCGGTAAAAGATTTGTCGGTCATTAATCTATCAATTGACGACATTTTTTTAACTGCTTTGCGAATAGTAGCAAAATTGGTTAGCATACCTCCTGGCCAACGTTCTGTAACATAAGGCATGTTTACCCTTTTAACTTGTTGAGCAACAATTTCTTTAGCTTGTTTTTTGGTTGCAACAAAAAGTATTTTTTTACCTGATTTTGCAATTTGTTTTAAAGCATTAGCAGCTTCATCAACTTTAGCTACGGTTTTATGTAAGTCGATAATGTGGATTCCATTGCGTTCCATAAAAATATAAGGAGCCATTTTAGGATTCCATTTTCTTTTTAGGTGACCAAAATGTACACCTGCATCTAATAATTGGTCGAAATTTGTTCTTGACATTTAATTAATTTTTAATTGTTTACATTCACTAAAAGACAATTACCAAGTAGTCCTTTTGCGAGGAGTCTTGATAATTTAGATACTAAACTCTGTTCTATACAAGTCTTAACGTTTACTAAATTGGAATTTCTTACGAGCTTTTTTCTGTCCTGGTTTTTTACGTTCAACCATTCGAGGATCTCTCTTTAATAAACCTTTTGATTTAAGAGGAGAACGATTTTCGGCATCAACCACGCATAAAGCACGAGAAATAGCTAAGCGAATAGCTTCTGCCTGACCAGTGATACCACCACCGTCAAGATTTGCTTTAATATCAAAACTTCCTTGATTTCCTAAAACTTCAAATGGTTGAGTTACGATATATTGTAATGTACCAGTATTAAAATATTCTTTATAATCTCTATCGTTGATAGTAATTATTCCACTACCTGGTTTCATATAAATACGTGCAACAGCAGTCTTCCTTCTTCCTATTGTATTGATAATTTCCATTTACTTTAATGTATTTAATTTGGTTACTTTTGGAGATTGTGCTTGATGAGGATGTTCTGTTCCTGCATACACATGTAAATTTCTAAAAAGAGTACTACCCAACGTATTTTTAGGTAACATACCTTTTACTGCTTTTTCTATTACAGAAATTGGTTTACGAGCAAGCAGTTCTTTAGGTGTTGCAAAACGTTGACCGCCTGGGTAACCGGTATGACGAACATAAACCTTTTCGGTCATTTTGTTACCAGTTAATTTAATTTTTTCTGCATTTACTATAACTACATTATCACCACAGTCAACATGAGGTGTAAAGCTGGGTTTGTTTTTACCTCTCAAAACATTGGCAACTTTTGATGCCAAGCGTCCCAGAACTTCATTTTCAGCATCTATCAGAATCCACTCTTTTGTTACGGTTTCCTTGTTTGCTGACACTGTTTTATAACTTAATGTATCCATTTGATTGTTTAAATATTTCTTTTTCGCTAATATACCTTTTTTAAAAAGGGAGTGCAAAATTAGTATTAATTTTTTATATAACAAAATTTACCGACATAAATTTGTTGATAATTTTTTTGTTTTTAGAAATTATTGTGAGAAATTTCTTTTTTCTTATTCTAAATTCATTGAATTGTATGCTATTTCTATAATTTGCAATCAAGTATAAATTGGATGCGCTCAAGGATAAAACCGTATTCTACAACGGACAAAAAGGAGTTATGCGATTTTAGACATCCAAAATTACAAAAAATATTTTATTACTAATTGATATTCTGCATGTTGTAATTGTTAATAATATTTTCTGCAGAAAACAGGATATTTCTGCCGAAAACAGGTTCAATGGTGTAAAATTATACCATTACTTATAAATTAGTTTGTTAGAATTTGGTATAATGCCGATAGAGTATCTGTAATTGTCCAATTTATTGGACTATTAAAGCTATCGTATCGGTATTACAGTTTTTTATCAGCCAAATGTATTTTTATAAAAAAATCCTGCCAAATTGACAGGATTTTTTAGTTTGTTTTAAAGATTTTTTAGTTTACTTTATAAACTTTCAACTTTATAAATCCCGAATCGTTCCTCTCGGGACTAAGCAAAGCTTAGCTTTACAAACTGATTAATACATTCCACCCATGCCGCCTGGCATGCCACCACCCATTGGAGGTGCAGGAGTTTCTTCTTTAATTTCAGCCAATACACATTCGGTAGTTAATAACATACCTGAAATAGAAGCTGCATTTTCTAAAGCTATTCTTGCTACTTTGGTTGGGTCGATAACACCTGATGCATATAAGTTTTCGTAAACATCGGTTCTGGCATTGAAACCAAAATCGCCTTTACCTTCTTTAACTTTTTGTACAACTACAGAGCCTTCTAAACCTGCATTGGCAACAATCTGACGCAATGGTTCTTCCAATGCTCTCAAAATAATTGCAATTCCGGTATTTTCGTCTTCGTTTTCGCCTTTTAATTTAGCAATAGCTGCAATAGCTCTGATGTAACCTATACCACCACCGGGTATAATACCTTCTTCAATAGCAGCACGTGTTGCATGTAAAGCATCATCGAAACGGTCTTTCTTTTCTTTCATTTCAATTTCGCTGGCAGCACCCACGTAAATAACAGCAACACCTCCGGCTAATTTAGCCAAACGTTCCTGTAATTTTTCGCGATCGTAATCGGAAGTAGTTTTTTCAACCTGAACTTTTATTTGGTTGATACGTGATTCGATGTTTGATTTCTCTCCTTTTCCGCTAACGATAGTTGTATTGTCTTTGTCAACTGTAATTTTTTCGGCTTGTCCTAAGTAAGATAAATCAGCATCTTCTAATTTATACCCTTTTTCTTCAGAAATAACAATGCCACCTGTTAATATAGCAATATCTTCTAACATTTCTTTGCGTCTATCGCCAAATCCCGGAGCTTTAACGGCTGCGATTTTCAAAGAACCTCTCAAACGATTTACTACCAAAGTAGCCAATGCTTCACCATCTACATCTTCGGCAACAATCAATAACGGACGACTTGTTTGTACCACTTTTTCTAAAATAGGAAGAAAATCTTTCATATTAGAAATTTTCTTGTCGTATATAAGAATGTATGGCATTTCGAAAACGGTTTCCATTTTATCAGTATCCGTTACAAAATAAGGAGAAATATAACCTCTGTCGAATTGCATACCTTCTACTACTTTTACAGTAGTTTCAATACCTTTAGCTTCTTCAATTGTAATAACACCTTCTTTTTTTACTTTGCTCATTGCTTCGGCTATCATTTTTCCGATAAAAGAATCGTTGTTAGCTGAAATAGTAGCTACTTGTTCAATTTTTTCGTTGCTATCGCCAATAGCTTTCGATTGTTTTTTAAGGTCAGCAACAACTGCAATTACTGCTTTATCTATACCGCGTTTCAAATCCATAGGATTAGCACCTGCTGTAACGTTTTTTAAACCTGTAGTAATTATAGATTGAGCTAACACAGTAGCAGTAGTAGTTCCATCACCTGCCAAATCAGCAGTTTTAGAAGCTACTTCTTTTACCATTTGAGCACCCATGTTCTCAACTGTGTCTTTTAATTCAATGTCTTTAGCCACTGTAACGCCATCTTTGGTAATTGCAGGGGAACCGAATTTTTTATCAATAATTACATTGCGACCTTTTGGTCCAAGGGTTACTTTTACTGCATTTGATAATGCATCCACGCCTTTTTTTAATGCTTCGCGTGCTTCCCAATTGAAAATTATATCTTTAGCCATAGTTTTAATACTTAATATTTTTTGTTTATAAATTTTGTTAATTAAACGATTGCGTATATATCAGCTTCTTTCATAATAAGGTATTCTTTCCCTTCATAGGTAATTTCAGTACCTGCATATTTTCCGTACAAAACATTATCGCCAACTTTTACTGTCATTGGCTCGTCTTTTTTTCCGTTGCCAACAGCAACAATAACACCTTTTTGTGGTTTTTCTTTAGCTGTGTCGGGAATAATAATTCCACCTGAGGTTTTTTGTTCAGCAGCAGCAGGTTCTATTATAACCCTATCAGCTAATGGTTTAATACTTAATTTTGACATAATACTTAATGATTATTAGTTATACAATATATTATTTAATAAATTTTAAATTTTTACGAAATGTTATTATCATTTTCTGTGCCATTTTGTTTTTTTGCAAAGATGCTGACAAAATGTCTGTTTTTTTAGCTTTTTTCAAAAAAAAATGTCAGAAATGTATTACACTCTGACATTTTAAATACTTTTTTTGATTCCTTATTTAGCAGGAGTAGCTGGTTGTTCTTGAGCAGGCTGTTGTTGTGCAGGAGCAGGAGCTTGAGTGGCTGCATTAATAGGAGCTGCATTATCTGTAGATAATTCTGTTTTTACAGCACCTTCCTGATTGTTGCGAGGAATAGCAAATACAGAAGCCAAACTTAAGAAAAGTAATACAACTGCTAATGTCCAAGTTGCTCTTTCTAAGAAATCGGCAGTTTTTCTAACGCCCATAATTTGATTAGATGAGGCGAAATTAGATGCCAAACCGCCACCTTTTGAATTTTGAACCAAAACTATTAAGGCTATTAAGACACAAGTAATAAGTATCAATACCGAGATAAAAACGTAAAGTCCCATTATGTTTATTTTTTATTGTTGATTATTAGTGATTTCCAATTTTTTAATTCGACTTGCAAAGTAACTACTTTTTTCGGGATTTTCCAAACTTAATTTTTCATAAATTTTTATTGCCTTTTTGTAATATCCTTGTTTTTCATATACCTTAGCAAGCGTTTCGCTTACAATATCCTCGTTTTCGGCAAGACTATTTTTTTCAATATCGGTTGAAAATTCTTTATTGGGAGATGGTGGATTTATTTTTGGCTTTGCTTTTATAAATGTATCAATAATTGTTTCTTTATCTTCTTTTTTAACTGGCATTACAATTTCTTCACTTATTACCTCATCTGTTTTTTCTTCTGAATGTGTTGCTTTTTTTTCTTTACTTGCTTCAAAAAAAGCGTCTATTAACTTTTTTAATATTTTACGATTTGGCGTGCTTGCTGCTGCAATTGATAATTGTTTTTCATAATCAGGGCTATTGATTTGCAGCAAATTTAATGTCAGCAAAATTTGTGAAGTTTGACAAAATGGGTATTTTGTTGTTAGTTCTGTAAGTTCCAAAATAGTTTTTTTGCTTAACTTTTCTGGAGATTGTAAATATTTGATGTAATTATTTGTTGTCATAATACTTTTGAGTAGAAAGTTTATAATCTTTTGCTACTAATTACCAGTTAACCACTGCTTTATTAAAAATGTCATCGACCAATTCTTTATTAATCTGGTCAATTAAATCGTTTTCTACCGAAGATAAATTTTTCTGACTATCATAATCCCTGTATCTCGAAAATGATGTTTCAAAATCTTGTTTATCGTTTTTAGTATTGGTAAAATTCACTTTTACTGTAATTGTTAGCCTATTTAATGCTGCTTGTTGATTAGCTTGTACTGCAATAGCTTGTACTGAATAATCTGTGATTTCGCCTTCAATATTCAAGTCTCCATTTGTTTTTACTAAGTTTAAATTGGTTTGAGACGCAAATTTATCACGTAAAGCCAATGTTAATGTTTGGCTTAATGTAGGCTGAACTAAAGGTGCATTATTAGGGAATTGTATTATTGATATAGTTTTTACGTCCGGAGATATAGATGCGCCAGTGAATGAATAAATTCCACATCCACCAAATAGCGTTGTTAAAAGTATAACTGATAATATTTTAAAAAGTTTATTCATTAGAAAGGTTTAATTAAATAACTGTTTCATAAATTAATATCAAATTCTTTTAGTTTTCTGTACAGTGTCCTTTCAGAAATACCTAATTCTTCAGCAGCTTTTCTTCTTTTTCCTTTATATTTTTCAATTGCTTTTTTAATTAAGTCCATTTCTTTTTTTTGTAAAGATAATATTTCTTCGGTTTCTATAATATTATTTTTTGATGGTTCGTGAATCGGTTTTTCGTCATAAATATGCTGAATTTCAAATTCTTTTTCTTCGTCAATAAAATCATTAAAATCGGGACTGTATTTGTTGATGAAAGTATTATGTTTATTGCTATTTGCATTCATGCCGGCTGTTTGCAGAATATCTGCAATAATTTTTTTCAAATCATGAATATCTTGTTTCATGTCGAAAAGCACTTTGTATAATAGTTCTCTTTCCGAAAAACCTTGTGCAGCATCTGATTTATCAAACAAAACTGGTAGTTCGCGATAATTGGTTTCGGGTAAATATTTCACAAGAGTTTCTAACGTAATATTTCTATCTCGCTCAATAATAGATATTTGCTCTGTAACGTTTTTTAGTTGGCGAACATTGCCTTGCCAATGATAATTAATTAGATATTGTCGAGCTTGTTCATCAAGTTGCAGAGGAGGCATGCGGTACTTTTCGGCAAAATTAGAAGCAAATCGCCTAAATAACAAATCTATATCTTGCTTTCGCTCTTTTAGGGAAGGAACAGAAATAGGAACAGAATTAAGCCGATAATATAAATCTTCTCTGAATTTTCCTTTTTGAATGGCATCAAGAATGTTCACATTGGTTGCTGCTACCACTCTAACATTGGTTTTTATAGACTTAGAAGAACCAACTTTCATAAATTCGCCCGATTCGAGCACCCTAAGTAAGCGAACTTGTGTAGAAAGAGGTAATTCAGCTACTTCGTCTAAAAAGATGGTACCATTATTGGCAACTTCAAAATAGCCTTTACGGGCTTCGTGAGCATCTGTAAATGAACCTTTTTCATGTCCAAATAATTCCGAGTCGATAGTTCCTTCGGGTATTGCACCGCAATTGATAGCAATGTAGGGTCCATGTTTCCGAGCACTTAACTGATGAATAATTTTAGGGAATACTTCTTTTCCAACGCCACTTTCACCAGTAATTAATACTGTAATATCAGTAGGAGCTACTTGGCAAGCTATATCAATAGCTCTGTCGAGCAATGCTGAATTTCCTATTATTTCAAAACGTTGTTTGACTGACTGAACATCCATTTTTATTGATTTACAATATTATAGCCCAATAATTCTGAGTTGCAAAAAGAAAGTGTAAAATTAATACATTTTTTTGAAAGTATGACAAAATGTCATGTGTTAAAAAAACAAAAAGAGCTTGTGTTAAAAAAACACAAGCTCTTTAAGCTAAATTAATTATTTTTTAGAATTCAACAATAAATTCAACCCGACGGTTTTCTTTTTTGCCTTTAGCTGTTTTATTGTCAGCAACTGGCATTGTATCGCCAAAACCTTTAGCTTTCATTCTACTTTCTTCTACGCCTCTTTTTGCCAAATACGATTTAACAGCATAAGAACGTCTTTCCGACAAGTCTTTGTTTTTATATTCATCACCAACATTATCTGTATGACCGTTAATTATCAGCTTGTATGAAGGATTTTCTCTCATAACGCTGGCTATTTGGTCAAGTAGTGGGAATGAAGGTTTAAGAATTATATCTTTATTTGTAGCAAATTTAATTCCTTGCAGTGCTTTTCTAAATAGAGTTTTAACAAAAGCTTTTACTTCTGGACATCCTTTGTTAGCTTTTGATCCAAATACATCGGGACATTTATCATCAATATCGGCTATAGAGTCATTATCTCTATCTGGACATCCTTTCAAATATATCAATCCTTTTACGGCTGGGCATCTGTCTAATGAGTCTTGTACACCATCTCCATCGGTATCAGGGCAACCTTGGAATTCTTTTAATCCTTTTACTTTAGGGCATTTATCTTCGGCATCTGGTATGCTATCACCATCAGTATCAGGACAGCCTTGGAATTCTTTCAATCCTTTTACGGTTGGACATTTATCTAATGAATCAATAATTCCATCTCCATCAGTATCAGGACAACCTTGGAATGCAACTAAACCTTTTACATTAGGACATTTATCTAAATAATCAGGAACTCCGTCTTTGTCAATATCAATAGGGCATCCTTTTACGTCAACTTTAATATTTAGAGGTGTATTTGGACATTTGTCTAGTTTATCAGGCACACCATCTTTATCGGTGTCTTTTTTTCCACCAAAACTAAATACCAATCCTGCTGAATGTGTAGCATATGCATCGTTTCTGCGACCTTCATAAAAATCACTCTTGTCACCTGATGTAAAGTTATACAAGAATTGATATTGAAAACCTATCCAGTCTGTGAAATTAAATCTGAAACCTAAACCAACAGTCCAAAGAAGATCAGTACTTTTTTGGGTTACAAAACTTGATGCAGAATCAGTATCATAATTTACTACTCCACCTCCTAATGTAACAAAAGGTGCTATTCTTGCATTTTCTTTAATAAAAGCACCATTGTTTAATTTATAAATGAGCAATAATTGTCCATCAATTTTTGTTCCTTTGAATTGGCGTGCTAATGTATCAAGTGAATAACCATAATCGCCATAAGATCCCTGTAAGGTTACATTAAAAGATTTATTAAGGTAACGACTGAATGATCCGCCCACTAAATATTCAAAATTTCTATTCCACTGAAATATTGCATTTCCGTAATCACCATTATATTCAGTTTTTCCGCCAAAAACGCCTATGCCCCATTTTTTATCAGCATTTTGTCCGTTTGCAATAATTAATACATTAATTAATAGCATAAAAATAATTAATTTCTTCATATAAAATATTTATTGGTTAATATCATAATAGAATGCAAAGATAAGTAAAAAAAATTCTTTTTTTATTTTTTTTTATTTTTTTTTATTTTTTTATAATTGCATTCGAGAGAAATTATTAAATATTACCTTAAAATCCTACTATAAATGCTTTTTAAGAAGAAGAAAATTAGTAAATTTTCTTCTTCTTAAAAAGCACAAAATATATTTAGTTTAAATTGATAACATAAGGTAATCTTGCTTGTATGCCTTTCATTTCCGAAACAGATTTTAAGGTTTGATAATACACAAAGTTTTCGTCCAACTCTTTTTCTAATGCTTTAATAGTTGAATTATTACCAGAAAATTCTTCCATAATTTGTTGGAAAAATTCTTTTTGTTTTGGATATTCGATTACTTTATATTCGGTAAGTTTGGCAAGTTTAACTGCTTCTTCGATAGCTTTATCTATGCCTCCAAAATCATCAACTAAGCCAATTCGTTTGGCATCAAAACCACTCCATACTCTACCTTGTCCGATGTTGTCAACTTGTTCGACAGTCATTTTTCTGCCTTCGGCTACATGGGCAATGAAAACTCCATAAATACGTTCGATTTGGTTTTGAATTACCTTTTCTTGATAACTACTTAGTGGACGATTTGCCGAAATAGCTACAGCATTTTTATTGGTTAATACGGTGTCGAATGTAATGCCTAATTTGTTGTTAAACATTTTTTGTAAGTTAGGAATCATACCAAACACACCTATTGAACCTGTAATAGTTGTAGGACTTGCAATAATTTTATCGGCAGCACAAGCAATATAATAACCTCCCGAAGCAGCATAATCTCCCATAGAAACCACAACTGGTTTTGCTTTTTTAGCCAATAATACTTCTCTCCAAATTACTTCCGATGCTAATGCGCTACCTCCTGGAGAATTAACTCTTAACACAATTGCTTTTACAGCGTTATCATTTCTTGCATCACGTATAGCTTCCGAAATTGTTTCACTACCAATAGTTTGTTCTTTTCCTTCGCCACTTTCGATAGCCCCAACTGCATATACAATAGCTATTTTGTTTTTCGAGAATTTCATTTTTGTATCAGTAGTTTTTACGTCAGCGTACTTTGAAAGTGTAATGTAATCAATATCTTCGGTGTCATCAATACCTGATTTTTTTCTAAGAGCATCAATAACTTGGTCTTTATAAACTAATTCGTCCACAAATTTGTATTTAAGTGCATCACTTGCAGTTTCAACCAATAAGCTATCTGCTATGTTTTGTAATTCGGCTATGCTTATTTTTCTTGATTCGGCTATGCCTTTAACAATATGATTCCATATACTTCCTATAAACAAGCGAGTTTGTTCGCGGTTGGCATCGCTCATTTTGTCGAGCAAAAATGGTTCAACAGCACTTTTAAATTTTCCATGACGAATAATTTGCATATCGACATCTAATTTTTGCATCAAGCCTTTGTAAAACATAATTTCGGCAGCTAATCCATGAAAATCTATCCCACCTTCTTTGTTTAAATAAATTTTATCGGCAACAGATGCTAAATAATAAGATTTTTGCGAATACATTTCGCTATAGCTAATGATGAATTTACCCGAATTTTTGAAATCAATTAAGCTATTGCGAATTTCTTCTAAAACTGAAATACCAAAAGGAATATCGCTTAAATCAAGAAAAATGCCTTTAATATTGGGGTCGGTTTTTGCTTTTTTAAGATTAATAAGAATATCGTTTAACCCGAGTTCTTTTTTGCTTTTCATGGTGTTGAAATCAAAACCTTCAAAAGGATTATTGGTAGAACGGTCGGTAACCATGCCTTCAAACTTGATGTGAAGAACAGATTTATTAGAGATTTTAACTTCTTCTTTGCTTGCAAGAGAAATAATTGAAGCAAATACTCCAATTAGTAAGAAAAAGCCTAGCACAAAGGTTAGCAAAGTGCCTAACATGGAGGCGAACATAAATTTAAAAAATTGTTTCATTTTTTTAAAGATTTAGATTGTTTTGAAATTTTCAGCAAGTTTACGATATTTTATAATGATTCTCAAAATATTTTCGATAAAAGTATAGAAATTAACGATAATCATGCTTTATAAACCTTTAAGCGTTTGTTAATAATTTTGCTTTTTTATTAATTTTTAATTTTTAATTTTACCCAATAATTCTATAACGGCTAAAATGAATACAGCTTTCTTGCTTTTGGGTGGTAATATGGATGATAGGGTAAGTATTATTGTAAAAGCAGTAACATTTATTCATGCGAAGTGTGGTAAAATTGTAAAAAAATCTTCGTTATACGAATCGGCACCTTGGGGTTTTGATGATAGAAACCAATTTATTAATCAAGTAATTGTGATTGAAACAACAATGAGTGCCGAAGATTTGTTGCAAAATTTGTTGAATATTGAATTGCAACTTGGCAGGGTTCGCAACAATACTGCTAATTATAGCTCAAGAAATATTGATATTGATATTTTGTTTTTTAACGACGGTATTGTTAACACGCCGACATTAAAAATTCCACATCCTTTGTTGCAAGAACGGAAGTTTACACTGCTACCGCTTAGCGAAATTGCTCCAGATTTACTTCACCCAATTTTAAATAAAACGGTAAAAGAATTATTGAATGAATGTAAAGATCAATTGGATGTATCAAAATACAATCCGTTAACAGAATAATTGCTTATGAATCAGTACAATTATATTGTGATAGAAGGAAATATTGGTGCAGGAAAAACTTCGCTTGCCACCATGATAGCTAATCAGTTTAATGCCAAATTGATACTTGAGCAATTTGAGGAAAATTCGTTTTTGCCAAAATTTTATAAAGAGCCTGATAAATATGCTTTCCCACTCGAATTATCGTTTTTAGCAGAACGGTATCAACAACTAAAAAATCAATTAATTACACAAGATTTGTTCAAGAGTTTTGTGATTGCTGATTATTTTATTGATAAATCTTTAATTTTTGCACAAAAAAATCTTCCAGAAGATGAGTATTCTCTTTATTCAAAGCTATTTAATATTATTAATCCAACTTTACCAAAGCCAGAATTGTTGGTGTATTTGTACGTGAATATTGACCGCTTAAAAAGTAATATCAAGCTTCGTGGACGTTCGTATGAGCAAGACATTAAAGCTGAATATCTCGAAAAAATTCAAGCTGGCTATTTTGAATACATAAAACATCTTCCCGAAGCCAAAATTCTTATTATTGATATAAATACGCTTGATTTTGTGAATAATGAAAAGGATTACCAAACGCTATTAGAAATAATTTTTAAAGATTATTCCAAAGGAATTCATAGGATTAGTTTGTAAGTGTTTAAAGTTTTTTTATTCTATTCAACTCTTCTTTTTTATAAATGTTATATCTTTGCATT
Source organism: uncultured Bacteroides sp. (assembly GCA_964437995.1). GTDB lineage: Bacteria > Bacteroidota > Bacteroidia > Bacteroidales > JACABE01 > JACABE01. Next base: position 17,488 of record CAYTJB010000009.1, read on the forward strand.
AAATTTTTAAAATAAAATACTATGTTTAATCAAGAAGAAAATAAATTTAACACAATTAACAGTCGTCCTACTGATGAAAGTATTTCAAGTACACGCACTTTTATTTCGGGTGTTTTTACTTGGATGTTTTTAGCACTGACTGTTACAGCAATTACAGCTTACTTATTTGGTTCTAATCCTGAACTTAGAGGTCTTTTAATTACAGAAACAGGAATGTCGCCTTTGGGCTACATCGTTATGTTTGCACCATTTGGTTTTGTGCTTTTAATGGGAATGGGATTTGCTCGCTTTTCATCAGCATTATTAACGTTATTTTTTGCCATTTTTGCTGTATTAATGGGCATGAGTTTAAGCTTTATTTTTATGGCTTATACATTAGGTTCTATTTATGTTACTTTTGCTATTACGGCAGGAATGTTTGGCATTATGGCGTTTACAGGGTACACTACCAAAACCGATTTAACCAAATTCGGTTCTATTATGTTTATGGGATTGATAGGCATTGTAATTGCAAGCATTGTAAATATGTTTATGAGAAGCAGTATGATGGATTACATCATTAGCTTTATTGGTGTATTAGTCTTTACAGGGTTAACCGCCTATGATGTTCAAAAACTAAAAAGAATTGGCGAAGGTGTAGTTTATGGTGCCGAATCAACCAAAAAACTAATGATAATGGGTGCTTTAACTCTTTATTTAGATTTTATCAATTTGTTTTTATTCTTACTTCGTTTTATGGGTAACCGTAAATAAAAAATAAATTAGGAATTAAAAATTACGAAAGTCGTAAATATTTTATTTGGAGAAAAATAATATGCAACTTACAGTAAATATTCAATACGAGCAATTGATTAATATTATTAGGCATTTACCTGCAAATCAACTTGCTAAGATTAAGTCTGATTTAGAGAATACAATAACAGTATCTGAAACTGAAAAAACAGATTTGCAAAAATTTATTTTAAAAGGTCCTGTTATGTCTGATAATCAGTATGAGGCATTTAAAGAAAACAGAAAAGCATTCAATCAATGGAGAAGCAAGTAATTTGTTTAGATACATCTGTATTGATTGATTACTTTCGTAAAGTTAACAAGTCAAAGTCATTCTTTTACGAATTAACAAAAGAATATGATTTATTTGCCGTGTCAGCCATAACAGAATATGAAATTTATTTTGGTAGTAACACTGAACAAGATTTATTTTGGGATGATTTTTTCAATATGATAGTTTCTCTTCCATATAATTCTGAAGCCAATCATTATACTACAATGATTGAGAGAGAATTAAGACAAAATAACAAAACAATTGATAAGCCAGATTTGATGATTGCAGGAACAGCTATTGCTAATAATATGAAATTAGCTACACTCAATATAAAACATTTTGAACGTATTGTTGGATTAGAACTTATAAAAAGAAAATAAAATTTAGATAATTTTACTATAATTTATTTAAAAAATAAAATTTATGAAGAAAGTATATGTATTTCCTGGACAAGGAGCACAATTTGTAGGCATGGGTAAAGATTTGTATGATAACAATGCCGAAGCAAAAGCCATGTTTGAAAAAGCCAACGAAATTCTTGGTTTTCGTATCACTGATTTAATGTTTGCAGGAACTCCTGAAGATTTGGTACAAACAAAAGTTACACAACCTGCTATTTTCTTGCACTCTGTAATATTGGCACACACATTGGGCGAAAGTTTTAAACCTGATATGGTTGCCGGGCACTCTTTAGGCGAATTTTCGGCTTTGGTTGCCAACAAAACCTTAACTTTTGAAGATGGTTTGCGATTGGTTGCCAAACGTGCCAATGCTATGCAGAAAGCTTGCGAAAAAGAACCTTCTACCATGGCTGCCATTTTAGGATTAGACGATAAAATTGTGGAAAAAGTATGTGCTTCTATTGATGAGGTAGTAGTTCCTGCAAATTACAACAGTCCAGGTCAATTGGTTATTTCGGGTTCAATAAAAGGCATTGAAATAGCTTGTGAAAAAATGAAAGAAGCTGGCGCTAAACGTGCTTTGCCATTAAAAGTAGGTGGTGCTTTCCACTCACCATTAATGGAACCTGCTCGTGTAGAATTAGCTGAAGCTATCAATAATACTACTTTTAGCCAACCTATTTGTCCTGTTTATCAGAATGTAAATGCAAAGCCTGTTACCAACCCTTCAGAAATCAAAGAAAATTTAATTGCACAATTGACCTCACCTGTGCGTTGGACACAAATTGCAGAAAACATGATAGCTGATGGCGGTACTACTTTTACCGAAGTTGGACCAGGAACCGTTTTACAAGGCTTAATTAAAAAAGTAAAAGCCGATGCTGAAACAATGAGTGCGTAATTAGTAAAGAATTACTTATAATAGAAAGCCCCTTTTGTATTAGTAACAAAAGGGGCTTTCGTGTATGTTATGATATTGAACAAACGTGTTATTTAACTATCATCTTTTCAATATAGCTTTTTTGACCAACTTTAACTTGAATAAAATAAATTCCTGTATTGTTAAATCCATTCTTATCAATACTTATCGAGTGATTTCCTGCACTCAAAATCCCCATTTCATTACTTATTAGTTTTTGTCCGATAGTATTATAAATTGAGTATTCAACTTTGTCTGATTTTGAAAGAGAAAGTTCAATTTTAGTATTTTCATTGTATGGATTTGGGTAAACACTTACTTTATTTGAGTTATCTGTAACAACATTGATACCTAAAGAAGAACTTCCAACTTCTGCACCGTTTGCGGAAATAATTTCTTCGTTTGTAGCATTTCTAACAAAAGCAACAACTTCTGCTTTTGTCATATCATAATTAGTCGTTGTATTATCAAAAGTATAAGAAAATGTTTTTAAAGTTCCTTGAGTAGTGGGAGTGGCAATAGCATCACCCCATTGTGCCACAAACGCTTTTCTAAACACATGATTATGAGTATAAGGGGACATACCTCCAGATTGAGTGGCAATGATTCCATCCTCAGTTAATTCTGCATAAATTGTAACAACATCTGTTACATTAGCTGTAAAATAAAGCTCAACATTAACAGTAAGAATTTTTGAAGTAGTATTATAACTTGATGAAACTCCAACATTTAAAGGAGATGCTTCTGTTTTAACAATATCAACATCGCTTGTCCAAGAAGTAGTTCCTTGAATTCTTTCCGTAGTCCAAACTCTCCTATTAATCATTGCACTTGGCATAAACCTATTTGAAGGAGAAATAAATGGACTAGTATAAAATGCAGCAGGAAATGTACTTGCCATTGGATCTCCAGTTGTGTATGATGAGTTGTTCGGGTGATAAGCAACCACAAAAACATTACCGGGATTAGCTGTTAAAATATTTGCTGCAGTTGTGTGTCCTCCAGGACAATTAGGGCAACCTGTTCCTGTAAATTCCTCTAAAATGACTTTTTTATTTTGAGGAGTGGTTGATACGATGGTTTGTGCGTTTAAAAAGCACACAAATCCAAACATACATAAAGAAAGTAAATTTTTTTTCATATATTTGATATTAAATTGTTTATTGAACAAATATACAATTATATTTTTCTTTTTGTTATTTATTATGATTTTTTTAACACAGTACAAAATGATCATAATAAAATTTTCTACATGTTTTGAAAAGTTAATTTAATCAGGTTTTTCTCTTTTCTTTTTTTGCAGCAGGAAATAATATGTTGTTCAATATCAATCTGTAACCTGTTGAATTTGGGAATAGATTAAGGTCGGTAGGCGGATCGCCTACCAAATGCTCGTAATCTTCGGGGTCGTGACCACCGTAAAAAGTCCAAGTGCCTTTGCCAAAATCTCCATGAATATAACGGGCTTCGCTTAATGCTTTATTTTCGCCCATTATCAATACGTTCGATTTTATATATTGCTTTTTGAATGCCGTAGTTTGCCCCATAAATCCTTTAATTACCATTTCGTGGTTTTGGCAAAGCATTGATGGCACCCAATCCCATTTGGCTGAAAAATCAAATAAGGTAAAGAAATCTTTTTCTTGCCCTACTCTTCCTCTTGATTGCGTTGCATCAATAGAAGAAATTTCGTAATCGTAAGGATTGGTAACGAGTGTAAAATCTTTGAAAGCAAAGCAGTTGTTATAATCTAACTGTTTTAAGGCATTAGGGCTCATTGGGTCGCCATCAAACATTACATCACATATATCTGTATTTTCTGATGCTAAAGCTACATCGTAACTATCCGGTGCCGAACACATCGAAAATAAATAGCCACCGCCAGCTACAAAATCTCTAATTTTTTTGGCAACCGCCAATTTTAACTGCGATACTTTTTGAAAGCCATATTTTCGGGCTGTTTCTTCAGAAATCTTTACATCATTCTGATACCATTCAGCGTTGCGATAGGCAGCCCAAAATTTTCCATATTGTCCTGTAAAATCTTCATGGTGAAGATGTAACCAATCATACAAAGGCAATGTTCCATTCATAATATCCTCATCGTAAATAACTTCGTAAGAAATTTCGGCATATTTAAGTACCATTGTTACAGCATCGTCCCAAGGTTGTTTGTTTTTGGGAGAATACACGGCAATTTTAGGTGCTTTGTGCAATTTTACTTCATCCATATTGGCTTCGGGGTCTGCTATTTGCTGCAAGATAGATGTACTCTGAACGTCAGCAATTACTTGGTAGGAAACGCCTCTTATTTTTAGTTCTTTTTCAAATAATTCGGAGTATTTAAACATAAAACTTCCACCATGATAATTTAGCAACCAACTTGCTTCTACATTATGCTCCAATACCCAATAGGTTACCCCATAAGCCTTTAAATGGTTTTTTTGGGTATTATCCATTGGAATATAAATATATGCTGCTTTGAGCGATATACTTAGCATTATTAATAAAATGAAAATTATTTTTTGTTTGTGCATTATATTTAGCTTATTGAAGTATGAGCAACAGATTAGATTATTCAAATAACCGATTTAATCATCAAAATATTGTTAATATTGTCTGTTCTTTATATTAAAATGGTACATCATCTGTCATATCATTCATTTTCGAAGGAATTGTTCTGGTGATGGGCGTGTTATCGAACTCATTGTTAGGGCTTATGTAATCATTGGTATCAAATTCGGTACTATCGTCATCGGCAAATTTTGCAAAAGTGTTGATAAATCTTAATCTTACCTCATCGGTAGCACCATTACGATGCTTGGCAATAATAATATCAGCCATTCCGCGTGTATCGCCTTTTTCATCTTGGTCAATTTTGTAATAATCGGGGCGATAAATAAACATAACAATATCAGCATCTTGCTCAATAGCACCAGATTCACGCAAATCGGATAAAATAGGCTTTTTGGTTCCACCACGTGTTTCTACGGCACGGCTTAATTGCGACAAGGCTAAAATGGGAATTCTTAATTCTTTTGCCAATGCTTTTAATTGACGGGAAATCATACTAATTTCTTGCTCTCTATTTCCTCTTGCTTCGGTAGAACCTTGCATAAGTTGCAAATAATCAATAAAAACCATCGAAATATCGTGTTTTTGTTTTAAACGACGACATTTTGCACGCAATTCAAAAATAGTAAGTGCTGGAGTATCGTCAATATACAAAGGTGCATCAATAAGTGAACTCACTTTAGTATTTAATTGAGCCCATTCATAATCTTTCATATCGCCTTTTTTTAATTTATCGGCTGGTAACTGAGATTCGCTCGAAATTAAACGCATCACTAATTCTACAGCGGACATTTCCAATGAGAAAAAAGCAACGGATTTTTTAAAGTCAACGGCAATGTTACGAGCCATCGTTAGAGCAAAAGCTGTTTTTCCCATCGAAGGACGAGCCGCTAAAATTATCAAATTTGATTTCTGCCAACCTGATGTAACTCTGTCTAATTTTGTAAACCCGGAAGGAACGCCACTCAAACCATTTTCGTGATCTTTAGTTGCTTCTATTTCTTTAATTGCTTCTCTGATAATAGATTGCATATCAGCGTAATCGCTTCTAAAGTTCTTTTCGCCAATTGACAATAAGCTACTTTCTGTTTTATCAAGCAATTCCAACACATCGGTTGTATCTTCGTAGGCATCGTGTTCAATTTCTGAGGCAATTTTTATCAATTCTCGTTGAATATATTTTTGCGAAATAATACGTGAATGAAATTCGATATTTGCAGCAGAAGCTACTCTATTGGTTAGTTGCGTAATATAATAAGCACCACCTACAAATTCAAGCTCACCTTGTGTTTTTAATTCGTTGGTAACTGTTAATATATCAACTGGATGCGAGTTGGCAAACAAACGGCAGATTGACGAATAAATCTTTTGATGCTGTTCTTTATAAAAAAACTCAGGTTTTAATATATCAATTACAGCATTGAGTGCATCTTGCTCGAGCATAAGTGCACCAAGCACTGCCTCTTCGAGGTCAACAGCTTGTGGCTGCATTCTTCCTTGTTGTGCCAATGAGTGAATGGCAGCTAAACTCTGGGCTGTCCGTTTGCGTTTATTGTCTTTGGGTAAAGTGTTTTCTTCCATTTGTCAAAATTACAAAAATAAGTTGAGTGCAAAAATAAACCAATCTAAAGAATATTTAGTAATATTATTTGTTATTTTCCATATCTATTTCAAAACAGTTTGGTACTTTTGTAAAACATAAATAGCTTTTGCAAGAAAACGTTATAATTCATATATTTTGCTGATATGTCGCTTTGTCATTCCAAATGATAATGAGGAATCTCAATAATGAGATGCTTCCTTCGTCAGCATGACAAAAAATGTAGTTTACTTCGTCAATATTACAAAAGAGAGGTTTAGCAAAGTGAAAAATGATACTAATAATTATAATATGTTTTTTTAAAACATTAAATTTAGTTAACTATGAACACAGCTTTTTTTGATTATCAAGGCAAAAAAATCCATTATACCATAGAGGGAAAAGGCAATACAATTGTTTTGCTACATGGATTTATGGAATCTTTACAAATTTGGAAAGATTTTTCGCATGAATTGTCGGCTAACTTTAAAGTTGTTTGCATTGATTTGCCAGGACATGGCAAAAGCGAATGTATCAGCGAAATACATTCGATGGAATTAATGGCTGATGTGGTAAAACAAGTTGTAGATAGTTTGGGAATATCTTCTTTTGTTTTAATTGGACACTCGATGGGTGGCTATGCAAGCTTACAATTTGCTGATAAATATCCTACAATGCTAAAAGGCTTGGGGTTGTTTCATTCGCAGGCATTGGCTGATACCGAAGAAGCCAAAACCAATCGTGATAGAACTTGTGAAATTGTAAAGCAAAACCGCAAAGATTTTATTACTAATTTTATTCCCGATTTATTTGCACCCGAAAATGTGGCAAAGTTTGCCGAAGAAATTCGTTTTTTGCAATCGCAAGTAATAGATATGACAGCAGAAGCAATTATTGCTGCTCTACAAGGTATGAAAATAAGGGAATCTAAAATAAATGTATTATCAAATTTACCTGTGCCCATACTTTTTATTTTGGGTAAAAAAGACAAAAGAATTCCTTTGCAACAAACTATGGAACAAGCAATACTACCCAATCATTCCGAAGTTTTAATATTAAATGTTGGGCACATGGGCTATATTGAAGCAAGAAATGAAACATTGCACACTATCAAATCTTTTGCGGAGAAGTGTTTTGTAATTTAATTTTGTTAAAAAAATAATTATTAAATTTATAAGACAATTATTTTTAGCTAATGGTTGTTTCATTTAATTTGGTTAACGATACAAAATTTGCATTTACTATTTGGATTTAGCAAATTATAAAAAACTCCATAATTTAAAATTACAGTGGTAGGGAGTAAATTGTAAACTTATAAAATTAGGTATTAATGACTACATTATCTTTTTATAATTTTAATGGTTTCTGTTTTATCTTTAAAATTTATTTTAATAAAGTAGATACCTGATGTTAAGCCTGTGGTATTAATTTTTGAAGTATTATTTTCTAATCTTCCAGTGTTTACAATTTGCCCCATAACATTTAGAATTGAAAAGCTTACATTTTTTTCATTCATATTTTCAATAAAAAAATAATCAGTTGCCGGATTAGGATATAATTTAATATTTTGTGCAACTGATATTTCATTTACTTTTGTTTGCTGGTTGGTTACATATAAGTAAGAAGTATAAATATCATCTCTAAATTCCTGAGAGTTAAAGTAAGTATTATCGGAATGAGTTACTCCGGGTTTTTCAGTTAAAAGCAACTCTCCTCCCTGATTTTGAATTCTATTCATTAATAATTTTACGTCATTATATTTTTCGTCAAGAGTGCCTAAAATTGTTGCCATTCTAATACTGTGAATCCCAGACCACATATACGAATCCATGTAAGTAGTGTCTATAAAAGGATTTATGCCAATAATTCCATTAAATAAATTTGGCATATATAATCCAAAGCTAAACGCATAATATCCTCCATCCGAATGTCCCATAATTATCATTTTTGTAGTATCAATATTATAATTATCTTTTGGATAATAATAAGATCTTGATCCTAATTCATTTAATTGATTTGCTGTAGTCATTCCATTGTAGTCAGGGCAAACAATTATTGCGCCAATAGGACCATTAGCTGTTTTGATAAGTGCTCGCCACGATGTTGCGGGAACTCCATTTCCATGCCACACATGCAGTAAAGGATATGCTTGTGTACTATCATAATTTTCAGGAACATAACAGGCAAAACTACGTTGTATTCCTGTTCCTGCCTCAGTGTAAGTTATTTCAAAATC
>CAYTJB010000010.1:0-3475 GCA_964437995.1 uncultured Bacteroides sp.
TAAGTAAAGATAAAGCAGGTTTTGAAAATAACACCCATTTTCGTTTGGCTTATGCTTATCGCGTAAATCTTGGTAGTGGCTTCTTAGGAATTGGAGTAGAAGCTGCATTTCTTGATAAAAAAATAGATTTTACTAAATTCAGAACAGGTAATGAAAATGACCCTACTGGTGCGACTTTTGATCAAGTTATTAAAAATGGTCTTACAAAAGGGAGTGAATTTTTTACTGATTTTGCTTTTGGTATTTATTATAATGTGCCTGGTAAATTTTATGCTGGAATTTCTGCTTTAAACCTTGCTCAACCAACAGGTTTTGCATGGAAAGCAATAGATCCTGCATCCCCTGTACAAAGCGGTAATGCAGTTTCATTAAAGAGAACTTATTTTATTACAGGTGGTTACGAATATGTTTTTCCAAGTAATCCATCGTTTGAATTAGACCCATCTATATTAATTAAAACAGATTTTGTATCAGCTCAATACGATATTGCTACTATATTAAAGTACGAAAACAAATTTTGGGGAGGTTTAAGTTATAGAGTTCAAGATGCAGTTACAGTTTTAGCGGGTATAAATTGGAAAAATTTTAAATTTGGCTATTCTTATGATATTACAACTTCAAAATTAGGTGGATCGGGTAGAAGCAATGGAAGTCATGAAGTATTCTTAAGATATTGCTTTAAAATTGAAATACCTAAGGTGGTAAAAAGTTATAAAAACACAAGATATTTATAATAAATTGTAACATTTAGAAAAATATATCGTTATATTAATTCATAAAAAAATACGAAACGAATAAAAATACCGTTATGGATATTAAATCAAAATTCAATATGAGAAACATCTTTTTTTATGTTACCATGATACTACTGCTTGCAAGCTGTAGAAATGCAGGTAATGGAGAATTAATCGGTGTACAAGATAGACCGAGATTTTATCAGCCCGATCCTTATGGAACTATTTTTATTCCTTTAGGCTCTTATACTATGGGTGGTGGCGACCAAGATATTTTTTATGGTAACGTTTATCAGTCGAAAACGGTTAGTATTGAATCATTTTATATGGACGAAACCGAAATTACCAATAATGAATATCGCCAATTTGTTTATTGGGTAAGAGATTCAATAGCTCACACTAAGTTAGGCGAAGGTGGAATTGCAGAACACTTAATTGATCAAGATGATAATGGCGAACCTATTGATCCTCCTGTTATTAATTGGAAAACAGATATTGAGTGGGATGCTGTTGAAAATAAAGAAGCCTTAGAAGATATGTATCTTCCTGAGCACGAAAGATTTTATAGAAGAAAAGAAGTTGATACTCGAAAACTTAACTATCTTTACTATTGGTTCGATTTGCAAGCTGCTGCTCAAAAAGATTATTCTCAACCTGCAAATTCACAAAATGCGTCCTTAATGAATCGTCCTCAAGGTTTAAAAGACCGTTCGGTTTATATAAGAAAAGAAATTATAAATGTTTATCCTGATACACTTTGCTGGATACACGATTTCTCTTATTCGTTTAACGAACCAATGACAAAATCTTATTTTTGGCATCCCGTTTACGACAATTATCCTGTAGTAGGTGTAAGTTGGAAGCAAGCTAAAGCTTTCTGTAATTGGAGAACAATGCAATTTAATGGTTTCCTTGAAAGTATAGGAGAACCTGGTATTAATGATTTTAGATTACCGAATGAAACAGAATGGGAATGGGCAGCAAGAGGTGGAGCTGCTTTAAGTCCATACCCATGGGGTGGTCCTTATATTAGAAATAGCAATGGTTGTTTCTTAGGCAATTACAAGCCATTACGAGGTAATTATATCGATGATGGTGGTTTCCATACTGTTATTGTAGCACACTACGCCCCCAATGATTTCGGGTTGTATGATATGGCTGGTAATGTTAGCGAATGGTGTGCCGATGCTTTCGATGAATCTGCTTATAATTTTGCACACGATCTCAATATGTATTATAATTATGATGCAAAAGATAACGAATTAGCTGTTCAAAAAAGAAAAGTCATAAGAGGTGGATCGTGGAAAGATATAGGATTTTACTTGCAAGTTACCGCTCGTCAATACGAATATCAAGATACTTGTAAATCTTATGTTGGATTTAGATGCGTTCAATCATATTTAGGACGCAAAAAAGGCGATAGCCCTAAAACAGAATCAAATGTTTATAATTAAAATCAATAAAATCAAATAATTAATCAACTTAATCAAATCATTATTAATCATGGGTATAAATAACATTGTAAGAGGTAAAGGCTATAAACAATTCATGGCCAAACTGTACGGTATCGGAGCTTCTATTGTAATTTTAGGGGCTTTATTTAAAATTAATCACTATACTGGTGCTAACGAAATGCTAATAGTAGGACTTGGAACCGAAGCGCTTATTTTCTTCTTTTCGGCTTTTGAACCATTGCATGTAGAGTACGATTGGAGTTTGGTATATCCGGAGTTAGGTGGTATGCTTGACGAAGATTATAAAAAAGGAAAACAAAAAAAAGGTACCTTAACACAAGAGTTAGATAAAATGTTAGCAGATGCTAAAATAGGACCAGAGCTGATAGAAAGCTTAGGAGCGGGACTTAGAAATCTTTCTGAAACTACTTCTCAATTAAGTTCTGCTAAAGATGCAGCGGTTGCTACTGATGATTATGTTAAAAACATTAAAATAGCATCTTCTTCTGTTGAAGAATTATCAGCATCTTATAAAAAAACTGCTGAAGGTTTAAACAATGATTTGAATCTGTCAGAAACTTATGTTGCCAACTTACAAAAAGCATCTGAAGCAGTTGCTAATTTATCTGATATTTACAATTTTACAGCTGATTCATTAAAAAATGATGGTGGTTCATATCACCAACAATTAGAGAAAATGGCAAACAATTTGTCATCTCTTAATGCACTGTACGAAATGCAATTACAAGCATCAAACGAACAATTAGAAACTGCCAACAAAGTTCAAGACAATGTTCAAATGTTCCTAAATAATTTGAATGATTCTGTTGAAAACACCGTTAAGTATAAAGAACAAGTAGATGCGTTAACTAAAAAAGTAGCTGCATTGAATAATGTTTATGGTAATATGTTATCAGCAATGACTATGGGCAATAACGCATAGCTTAAAGTAATCATTTAATTAAAATAAGTTTATAAACAAATTATAAAGAAACTATAAGATATGGGAGCAACAAATTGTCCGGAAACACCGCGACAACGAATGATAAGTATGATGTATCTTGTATTAACTGCCCTGTTGGCGTTAAATGTTTCCGTGGAAATTATCAATGCTTTTATCATTGTTAATGAAAGCGTAGAAACTACAAATACTAACTTTGGTAAGAAAATTCAAGGTACTTACTCGAATTTTGAAAAAGCTTATATTGGCAATCCTGATAAAGTGAAACAATATTATGATAAAGCTAAGAAAGCAAAGCAATATTCAAATGAAATGGTTAACTATTT
>CAYTJB010000010.1:3515-4523 GCA_964437995.1 uncultured Bacteroides sp.
AAAGAAGCAGAAAATTTAGATATTAAAAAAATTAAAAGAAAAGACAACTACGATACACCAACTACTTATTTTATAGGTGCCGAAGGATCTAAAAATGGCAAAGCTTATGAGCTAAGAAAAAAAATAGATGAGTATCGTAATAATATGCTAAATTTAGTTGATGCTAAATATAAATCTTTATTAGATAAAAGTTTAGGGCTAAAAACAAATGAAGATTATAGAGATAAAGACAATAAAAAACAAGACTGGGAAGAACATAATTTTTATCGTACAATTACTGTGGCTGCAATTACTATTCTTAATAAAACTGTAGCTGATGTATTAAATACTGAGTTTGACATTGTAAGTCAATTATATTCATCAGTAAGTGCCGATGATTTTACTTTTGATAAAATTGGTGCTAAAGTAATTCCATCTTCTAATTATGTTTTGTTGGGAGATCAGTACCAAGCTGAAATATTTGTGGCTGCTTATGATACAAAATCGTCAATTACAGCTGAAATAAATGGTGCTACTATACAAGGTGATAGCGGAATGGTTCTTTACAAGGCGGCGGCATCTTCAGAAGGGTTAAAAAAATACAAAGGACAAATTAATGTAAAAACTCCATTTGGTATAAAACAATATTCTTTTGAAAATGAGTATATTGTAGCTAAACCGAGTGCTACTGTTTCTGCCGATAAAATGAATGTGTTTTATATTGGTGTTGATAATCCTGTAACTGTTTCAGTTCCTGGTATTGCTAATGAAAAAGTAAGACCAAGTATTAGTGGTGGAACCATGATTCCACAAGGTGGTGGTAAGTATATTGTTAAGGTAGATAAAGTTGCTGCTGGTGTAAAAGCAATTATTTCTATCAATGCAGATTTTGATGGCAAAATGAAAGCGATGGGTAAATCTGAATTTCGTGTAAAACGTGTTCCAACTCCTGTTCCATCTATAGCTGGTTTTTCTGATGGACTTGCTGAAAAATCTAAAATTACTACAGCAGGTGGTATTATTGCAAAA
>CAYTJB010000010.1:4533-11605 GCA_964437995.1 uncultured Bacteroides sp.
ATGGATTTTGAGTTTGATTTAACAATGCCTGTTACTTCATTTACAATGCAAACGATGAAAGGAGGTGATTTAACTCCACCAATGAATGCTAAAGGAAATAAATTTACACCAGAAATGCAAACTTTGTTAGCACAAGCTAAGCGTGGTCAAAAGTTTTGGTTTGAAAATATTTATGCAAAAGCACCTGAGGGTCCTCGTAAACTTTCGCCTATTAACTTAGTAATAAGGTAAATACTCTTAAATAAAAAATAATAAGAATCTTAATTTTAATTATATTTTCAAATGAAAAAAATAATTTTAATAGCATTGTTAGCGTTCAATTTTGGAATAACAATGGAAACGTTTTCACAAGTATTCGACAGTCCCCCAAGAGACGGTGCATGGGATAAAAACCACACCAAAGACCGTAAAGCTGTTCCTTACGCATTTGTAAGAGAAGCTGATGTGTCTTGGTACACAAGAATATGGAGAGTAATTGATTTTAGAGAAAAAATGAATCAATCTTTCTATTATCCAGAAGATGTTCTTAGAGATAGAATAAGTTTTATGCAAATAATTCTGAATGGTTTAAAAGAAGGTTCTTTGACTGCTTATGATAATGATGAATTTACTAAGCCTCTCACTTATGACGAAATGATAGCTCGATTTGAACGATCAGATTCAATACAAATAGAAGATCTTGATAATCCAGGCGTTTATCGTGATTCTGTTGTGAAAAAGAGTTTAGAGCCTACTGATGTTAAGCAAATTAGGCTTAAAGAAGTTCAGTTTTTTGATAAACAACGTTCGGTAATGGATGTTCGCATCTTAGGACTTTGTCCTCTTTTGCAACAAAGAGATGAAAAAGGAGAGTTGAAACCAGGATTTATGGCTATGTTTTGGATTTATTTTCCTGATGCTCGCCCCATTTTTGCAAAAACAGAAATGTTTAACCCTAAAAATGGTGCAGAAAGAAGAACCTACGATGATATTTTTCAGAAGAGGTATTTTCAAAGTTATATTATTAAAGAGGATAATGCTTACAACAGAAAAATTGATCAATATAAAACAGGTTTAGATGCTTTGATAGAAGCAGATAAAATAAAAGAAAATTTGTTTACTATTGAGCATGATTTGTGGGAATTCTAATTAGGTAGTTCTACATTATTCCTTATAACTATTTTAAAAAAAGTCCGACAATATCGGACTTTTTTTATGCTTATCATTAAATTTACCTTGCTATCCAATCAGCAGGGTTCATTTTTGAATTTCCTTTCCAAATTTGAAATTGTAATATTGTTTTATTCTCTTCGGTATCAGTACAAATACTGCCAATACGTTGTTTGGTTGTAGTTTTTTCGCCTCTTCTTACAAAAACACTTTCCAAATTGGAATATACAGTGAGGTAATCGCCATGTCGAATAATAACTACTTGCTTGCCATTAGGTCCCGAAATAACAGCCGTAACTTCTCCATTAAAAACAGATCTGGCATTTGCACCTCTATTGCATGTAATATCAATGCCGTCATTATTTATAATAATACCAGGTAATTCAGGATGAGAATGTGTGCCGAAAGTGCTTGAAATAATACCTTTTTCGGAAGGCCATGGTAGTCGCCCTTTATTATTTGTAAAACTGTTCGATAGTTCCAATTCTTCAGGTGTTGCAGACATTATGTCTGCAGATTTCTTAAATTTTTCTTCTGCTGCTTTTGTTTTCGTAATTTCTTTTGTTGTTGCATCTGATTTGCCAGCTTTTCTTTTTGCAGTTTCGGCTCTCAATGCAGCAGCTTCGCGGGCTTTTCTAACTTCTTCGGCAATAATACGTTCGATATTATTTTGTAGTTTTTTTGCTTCAGCTTCTTTTTTGCGAAGTGTTGCTAACAATGATTTTTCTTTTTTCTGCAAATTTTGAACGGCTATATTTTTTACTTCTTGCTCTTGGGTAAGTTGTTTTTTTTCTTTTTCGTTGCTTGAAAGTAATTGTTTTTGGGTAAGCTTTTGGTGTTCTAATTCTTGCGTTTTGTGTGTAAGTTTATTTTGTGTTTGTTGAATTAGTTTTATTTGTGTTTTGCGATAAACCGAATATTGTTGATAGTATTTTAAACGTTGATAGGCTTGATTAAAATCTTCGGAAGCAAAAATAAACATCAACATACTGTATGAACTACGATTGCGATTAGCTGCAATAATCATTTTAGCATATTCAGCTTTTAATGCTGTAAGTTCTTGGTTTAATTGTTCTACGCTTTTTTGGGTAGTAGAAATTTCATCCACAATTACGGTAATTTCTTGTCCAATATTTGTAATCAATTCTTCTCTTTTCCCAATTTGATTTTTTAAAATAACCAATTGATTGAGTGAAGCTTGCTTATTTTTTTTTGTTTCATCCAAAAGATTAGTGGTAAATTTAATTTCTTGTTCAATTTTTTTCTTGTTTTCTTGTAATTTTATTTTATCTGTTTGAGCAAAAGACGATTGAAGTAAAATAAAAATACCTATAATCAAAAAGATTAAACATTTGATGATTAGGAGATGAATATTTTTTAACCGATTTATCATTTTGCCATTTTTGAATGCGTTCAAAGATATAATTTTTTATTTAGGTATAATTTTTACATAACTTCCTGGAATTCTAAATGGAAAGTTTAATGGTTCGTCAATAGTAATGCGAGAGAATTCAATGTTGATTTTTATATCTTTTTCTGCTGATATTAATACATTTAAAACAGATGGAAATAATTGTCCATTAATATTTTCGTAGTTACTATAATTAGCTTTAAGTTTATTATTGGCTTTTACTTCTTTTACCGTTATTTCGTTGATTTTAAAAGTAATGGGATCAATCAAAATATTTTGAACCAATATTTTTAGTTTGTCGTTTTCGGTTTTTATGTATTTTTTTAGCTTATGCCTATTAACAGTACTTAAATGGTATTGATTTCCATTAAAATTGGTTTTAAATTTATCGTTTTCATAATATTTAAAATCGTTGCCAACAAAAAAAGCTTGTAACATATCAAAATCAACAGCATTGTTAATAAAACGATTGATATAATTAAAATCGCTTGTAAAGTAATTGTTATCCATCCAATTAACAAATTGTACGCTATCTTCGGTAATTATCATTCTGGCAATTTCAAATGAAAATTTTGATATTGAAATCCAAATTACGCTATCTTTTCGTATTCTGATTTGTCCGCTAAAAGAAGTGTTATCGTTATTTACTTCGTAATCAGCAGAAAATTTAGCTGAGAACCAATCAAAATGAAATTGGTTTTTGCTCATGTTGTCAAAAACACTATCGGTAGCAATTTCTTTTAAAATAACAGTTTGTGGGATTGTTTCTTTTTGAACTACAACTTGTTTTGTGGTTTTGCAACTAACAATTAATGATGTAATTACAATTAAAAGGCAATATTTGTGGAAACTTAGTTTATTCATATAATTTTTTCTCAAGTGTCTTTTTTTCTAAAAATTCAGAGCCATTGCCTAATAATTTTGCTTTTAACCAATACTGATAAGCATTTTCTTTATCGCCAAGTTTGTAAAGTATGTCTCCGTAGTGTTCCATAATGACATCATTTGTAGAACCTCCATTATCAATGGCTTTCATTATCCACTTTTTGGCTTCTTCGTATTTGCCTAATTTATAAAACACCCAAGCGTAGGTATCTTGATAAGATGAATTGTTTGGTGCTAATTCATTCAGCTTTCGACCCATTTGCTCGGCTCTATCAAGGGCTTCGTTTTGTAGCGACAAATAATAAGTATAATTGTTTAAAACATAAACATTATCAGCGTCCATTTTCAAGATTTTATCAAACGTATCAAATGCTTTTGTGTAGTCTTTATTTTTATAGTAAATGTCGCCTAAATAAGTGTAAAATTGAATGCTAAGTTTGTCATTATCAACCACTAATTCAACGCCTGTATTGAGTGCTTTGATGGCTGCTTCAATTTTATTTGCCTGAAAATTGCTAATTCCTGAAAAAAGATAGAGCAAAGGTTGTTCGGGGAAAAGTTCAATAGCTCTGGCACTTTCATTTATTAAAGCGGCAGAGTCGTTGAGTTCCGATTCAATAATTAACAGAGTTTCCCATATTGCATATTTACTGCTGTCAATAGTATTAACTTTTCGTAGTGCGTCTCTTGCTTCTAAGTATTTTTTGTCGCGATACAAAAAATCGGCGTATATTGAATATGCTTTTGCATCGTTTGGATGCGTTTTTATAAGTATTTCCGACAATTCAAAGGCTTGTGGTTTAAGTTTGTTATAAATCTCAGTAACAGTATAATAAGAAAGCAAAATTTTAATTTTTGTATCAATGTCTAAATTAGGATTAGCAATCCCAATTTTTAATTCTTGGTAAGATTTTTCTTTTTGTCCGATTTCTCGATAATAACCTGCTAACAGTATATGTATTAATTTATCGTTTGGGTCTTTTTGTAATATTTTATTATAATATTCTAATGCTTTGTCGTACAACTTTTTACTGTTGTACATTTCGGCAAGTATTGCATAGTAGCGAGTATCGTTGGGCGATTGTGCCGAAAGTTTTTCGATTTCTTCTACTGCTTTGCTAAATTTATTGAGTGAAAGATATAATTTTTGTTTCTGCATGGAAACATCTTCGGTAACGCCTATTTTTTTCTCAATTTGGTCGTAAACTTTAATGGCTTCGTCAAATTTGTTTTCGTAAGTTTTTGTAGCTTTGTTAAATTTTGTTTCGGAAATATAAGCATTTGCCCAATCGTAGTAATATTCAATTTTATCAGGATTTCTCTTAACAATGGTAGCCCAAACTGCCGTAGCTTCTTCAAACTGTTGATTGCTGCTGTATAAATCAGCCAATAGCATTTGATACCATACATTATCGCCATCTATATCAACAGCTCTTTTTGCATACATCAATGCTTCTGTAGTTTTTTTTTGAACACGATAAATACGGGCTATTTCGTACAAAGATGCCGCGTTTTCGGGGTCTTTGTTGATAACTGCCGAAAACAAATCCAACGCATTTTGATAATTGCCTAATAATCGCTCTTTATTGGCATCAATAAAAATGCCATCAATTTGCAAGCGTTCGGATTTTGATTTTTCGGTAGTTTTAGTTTTGGTAATAGTTTTGCTTTTGTCAACTGATTTACAAGCAGTTATTAAAAGTACAACTGTTAAAATAAAAAGAAGTGTGTTACGTATTTTCATTTGTTTTTTTGATAGATTCGGTATAAAAATAAATTATAAATAATACTCTTTAACGATATGAAAGCCTATTTGTTGTATGGCTAAACGTTATAATTAATCGTAGTAAAATCGCCTATGCTTAGTTCGTTGATATCTCCTTTGTATTCAACATAATTACCAATCATCGAATTATCAATATTTGCATTTTTAATCTTGGTATTGGTTTGAATAATGGCATCGGTAATAATAGAATGGCTGATTTTGCAGTTTTCGCCAATGGAAACATAAGGTCCAATGATAGAGTTTGTAATTTCGACATTATTACCAATATAACATGGTTGATTGATAATGGAATTGGTAACTTTAGCAGTATCGGAAACTAATTTGTCGCCTTTGCTGTTTTCTAACAAACGGCGATTGGTAATAACAGTAGCATCTTTATTGCCGCAATCTAACCACTCAGTTACTTTGCCAACAGAAAAGTTTGTGCCTTTTTTCATCATATTCTGCAATGCATCGGTAAGTTGGTATTCATTGCTTTTAATTACTTTATTATCAATTAAATATTGCAATTCATTTCTTAAATAAGCTCCATCTTTAAAATAATAAATACCGATAATAGCTTTATTAGAAACAAATGTTTTAGGCTTTTCGATAAAGTCGGTAATAAATTCATTTTCATTGGTTTTTACTACACCAAAGGCACTTGGATCATCCACTTCGTGAACCCAAATAATACCATCTTGGTTTTCGTTCAATACAAAATCAGCTTTGAACAACGTATCAGCAAATGCAACAATAACTTTACCTTCGAGCGATTCTTTGGCACATAATATAGCATGTGCTGTTCCTAACGGCTCGTATTGATAATAAATTTTGCCTTTGGCACCTAATTTTTCGGCAATGGCAATTAATCTTTCTTCTACTTCTGCTCCAAAATCGCCGATGATAAAGGCTATTTCATCTACTTTTTCTTGGCTTATCTTCACAATATCCTCAGCTAACCTCTGAACAATAGGTTTTCCGGCAACCGGAATCAAAGGTTTTGGTATTGTAAGTGTGTGAGGGCGCATTCGTTTGCCCATGCCTGCCATTGGGATAATTATCTTCATTTTTTTTATTTTTTTATCGTAAGAAACTCTTCTTTTGTTATTTCGTTTTTTTTGTCATGCTGACGAAGGAAGCATCTCATTAATTATGAATAATTTATTTATTGAGATTCCTCGCTGCTATCGCTCGGAATGACAAAATAACCTAAGCTCGTAAAATAAGCAACCCGATATTTTTTCATAGTTTCCTTGAGTTATTTATTATGTCTCTACTTTCCTGTATGTCCAAATCCACCTTCGCCTCTGATGGTTTCGGCAAGTTCTTTTACTTGTATCCATTCGGCTTTGGCATGTTGGGCTATAATCATTTGGGCTACACGCTCGCCATCGTTAATAATATATTCGTTGTTGGAAATATTTACGATAATTACTTTTATTTCGCCACGATAATCGGCATCAATGGTACCAGGCGAATTTAATACTGTAATACCATGTTTAAAAGCCATACCACTACGAGGACGTATTTGTGCTTCGTATCCTACGGGTAGTTCTATAAATAATCCTGTGGGAATTAAGCATCTTTCTAATGGCTTTAACGTGATAGGTTGGCTAAGTTCTGCACGCAAATCCATACCTGCCGAAGCTACGGTTTCGTAAGCAGGCAAAGCATGTTTTGATGTATTGACGATTTTAATGTTCATTATATAAAATTTTAGCAAAAATAATGAATTATAACAAACATTAAGTGAGTTTAAGATTTTTTATAGTTTTTACAACAATACTTGGTCTATTAAAACCACTTCTTTTTTTTTGTTTTTTATAACAATTTAAAAATGAAGTAGTAATAAAAAATAA
>CAYTJB010000010.1:11615-26191 GCA_964437995.1 uncultured Bacteroides sp.
CATTTTTCTTATAGAATTTCAAGAAAAGAGGATTAATTATACGATTAATGAATGATGTTAGTCAATACAAATATTAGAAATCATACAGATTTGTTAAAGAATAAACTAATAGCAAAGAATTTTATAATCTAAAAACGCTATTCCAATAATTCCTTCCTATCTTTGCAAAAAAAAACATTATAAAAATAAATGAACATAGCAGCATTGGTTTCGGGCGGCGTTGATAGCTCGGTATGCGTATATCAATTAAAAGAACAAGGTTTTGATCCTACTATTTTTTACATAAAAATAGGCATGGAAGACGAACACGGTTATATTGATTGTCCTTCGGAAGAAGATATTCAAATAACTACCTATATTGCCCGCAAATATGGCTGCAAACTCGAAATAGTTTCGTTGCAACAAGACTACTGGGAAAAAGTAGTGGATTACACCATACAGTCGGTAAAACGCGGCTTAACACCTAATCCGGATATGATGTGTAATAAACTCATCAAATTCGGTACTTTTGAGGAAAGATACGGCAAGGATTTCGATAAAATTGCAACTGGACATTATGCCACTACTACCGAAAAAAATGGCATTATCTATCTTTCTACTGCTAAAGATAAAGTAAAAGACCAAACCTATTTTTTAGGACAAATTAATTATTTACAGGTTTCAAAATTGATGTTTCCGATTGGCAGCTTGCTCAAAAGCGAAGTAAGAGCCATTGCAAGTAGTGAAAAACTGCCAAGTGCCGACAGAAAAGACAGTCAAGGAATATGTTTTTTGGGGAAAATTAATTACAACGATTTTATTCGCCGCTATTTAGGCGAAAAAGAAGGGGAAATAATAGAATTAGAAACCGGAAAAATTGTGGGGAAGCATAAAGGCTATTGGTTTCATACCATCGGGCAACGTAAAGGCTTGGGGTTGAGCGGTGGTCCTTGGTTTGTGATACAAAAGGATATTGAGCAAAATATTGTATATGTGTCTAATGGCTACGACCCTGAAACACAATACGGGAAAACAGTAAATTTAGGTGCTTTCGATTTTATTTCAGAAAACCCGTGGGGCGATTTCAAAGAATTAATAGACGTGAGTTTTAAAATACGTCATACACCTGATTTTACAAAAGGTAGTTTGGAGAAAATCGGCGATATTTACCGCATTCGCTCACAAGAAAAAATACAAGGCATAGCAGCAGGGCAGTTTGGCGTAATTTATGACGAAAACGAGCAAATATGCATTGGTAGCGGAGTGATAATTAGTTGAAAGTTCATAAAGTTAGAAAGTTTTTAAAGTTTAAATAAAAAGCGATAAGTGTCAAGTGAAAAAGCAAATTATAAATTCCTAATAACCAATAACTAATAACCAAAATGAGAAAAGAAGATTGTTTTTATTTAGGAATTATTACCAAACCCTTTGGTTATAAAGGAGAATTGGTGTGTTATTTTGATGTAGATGACCCAACATATTATGAAACCTTAGATTCGGTTTTGATAGAATTGGAAACAGGTTTAGTGCCTTTTTTAATTGAATCATTGCGTTTAAACAATCATCATGCTTATATAAAATTGCAAGATGTGAAAGCAGAAGAAGCCTTATTGTTTATAAAAAAAGAATTGTATTTGCCTTTGCAACGCTTGCCAAAACTTAAAGGCAATAAATTTTATTTTCACGAAGTAATAGGTTTTGAAGTAGTTGACAATGCAAAAGGGAATATTGGTAAAATTGATAAAATAATGGATCATCCAGCACAACCTATTTTGCAGATAATACATAACAATGGCAAAGAAATTTTAATTCCGATAGCCGATGATATTATATTAAATGTTGACCGCAAAAACAAACAAATCAACATACAAGCTCCCGATGGTTTGATAGATTTATATCTTGAATAATTTGAACAAAATAGTCGGGCTTAGCACATAAATATTCATTATAAGCCACTAAGTTACTATTATTTTTCTTTATACAATTTTGTAGTTTTTATATTCTCCTATCCTATATCCACAAAGCTTTTCGACAATCAATTTCAATCGGGTTTTAAAACTGTAATTTTTGTAAGATAAATCAAAGTCGAACTTCCAGTTAGATTGCTCTAATCTGTTATTCATTACTTTAGGGTGTGTTTCTGTAAAAACAGTTAATGAATTAATGTTTGAATAATCAAATTCGTTGCGTTTGGGAACATTTTTTTCTACCCAATTATCATCGTGCCACAGTTTGTGGAAATTTTCCTGTTTTTGTTGCATGATTTCGGGTTTTTTTACCCAACCATAATGATAAACAAAAGCATCTATTTGTTTTACATTCAACACTTTATTATCATTTTTACGAAATCCTTGGGCATCTTTGTAGGAATAAATATTTTGAGAAGGTCTAATAACTCTGATTTCTTTACGATACCAATTGGGTGCATCGGCTACATAATCGTAACTTCCATAAAAATGACGATAATTAAACAGCAGTCCATCAATGTTTTTATCGTCTTTCCACTTTAGCATGGAGTTTTTTATTTCATCTAAATATTTTTCATGCACCACTTCATCGCCTTGAATATAAAAAGCCCAATCTACATCAGAACTAATAGCACGTAATGCTTTATCTGTTTCTTTTGCAAGTACTTGCCCACCTTCACGCAAGCTGTCGTCCCAAACAGTTTCAATGATTTTAATTTTATCGGAAGCAATGCTTTTAATTAATTCTAATGTACCATCTTCGGAATTACCCACGGCAACTACAAATTCATCGCAAATTGGCAAAATAGATGTAATTGCCTCTACAATAGGATAATCGTATTTTATGGCATTTCTAACAAAACTAAAACCTGCTATTTTCACTTTTATAATTTTTTGCAATCAAATCTGACAGGTTTTTAAAACCTGTCAGATTTAAAGTTTATTAATACGATTTTGCAAAAACTACCCTTTGTATCGACGGTTTTCCTGTATAAATACATTTTCCGTTTTCTTGTGGATTATTTAAAGGAATAGTACGTATGGTAGCTTTGGTTTCTTCTTTGATTTTTAGTTCAGTTTCGGTAGTTCCATCCCAATGTGCCAGCACAAATCCGCCTTTATTTTCAATAGCATCTTTAAATTCGTCCCAAGTATCTACTTTATACGTTGACATATCTCTGAAATTCAATGCTTTTTGATACAGATTGTTCTGAATAGATTCTAATAAATGTTCCACTTTGTTTTCGATATCAATTTGCTGATAAATAGCCTTTTCCATCGTATCGCGGCGTGCTACTTCAATGGTTCCTTCTTCTAAATCGCGAGGACCTATTGCTAAACGCAAAGGAACACCTTTGAATTCATATTCGGCAAATTTCCAACCTGGTTTATAAGTATCTCTATCATCATATTTTACACTAATTCCTTTAGCTTCAATGGCTTTTTTAATGGCTTCGGCTTTTACCGAAATTTGAGCCAATTGTTCTTCATTTTTGTAAATAGGAACTATAACTACCTGAATTGGAGCTAATTTTGGAGGCAACACCAAGCCATTATCATCAGAATGAGCCATTACCAATGCACCCATCAATCGGGTAGAAACGCCCCATGATGTAGCCCAAACGTATTCTTGTTTATTTTCTTTTGATACAAATTTAACATCAAATGCTTTCGCAAAATTTTGTCCCAAAAAATGAGATGTTCCGGCTTGCAACGCTTTGCCATCTTGCATTAACGCTTCAATGCAAAAAGTTTCGATAGCACCTGCAAAACGCTCATTAGCGGTTTTAACACCTTTTAATACAGGCACAGCCATAAAGTTTTCAGCAAAAGTAGCGTAAACATCAAGCATTTTGCGTGTTTCTTCTAAAGCTTCTTGCTGTGTTGCATGAGCTGTATGTCCTTCCTGCCATAAAAACTCTGCTGTACGCAAAAACAAACGAGTTCGCATTTCCCATCTTACTACATTTGCCCATTGGTTTACCAAAATAGGCAAATCTCTATACGATTGTATCCAATTACGATAAGTATCCCAAATAATAGTTTCGGAAGTTGGACGAACAATGAGTTCTTCTTCTAATTTAGCCGTTTCGTCCACTACAATTTTGCCGTTTTCGTCAGTTTTTAAGCGATAATGCGTAACTACAGCACATTCTTTTGCAAATCCTTCAACATGACTGGCTTCTTTACTAAAAAAAGATTTTGGTATAAACAATGGGAAATAAGCATTTTGATGACCGGTGTCTTTAAACATTTTGTCTAAAGCGGCTTGCATTTTTTCCCATATTGCATAGCCATAAGGTTTTATAACCATACATCCTCTAACGGCTGAATTTTCAGCCAAATCAGCTTTTATTACCAATTCATTGTACCATTGCGAATAATTATCTGCTCTTTTAGTGAAATCTTTTGCCATTTTTTAAACTTTGGTATGAAATTTGTTCTATTTAAAGAAATTTTCTCATTGATTATTAAGTGGCAAAATTAAAAAATATAAACATAAGATTCACAATTAAAATAATAAAACGCAGGGAGGACCAAATTATGAAAACCCTAATTAAATTTGTAGTAGTTCCATTGTTCATGCTATCAGCATGTACTTCTACTAATCAGCTTTCGTCAACTTACGATGATGATGGCGTGTATTCGTCAACAAAAGCAAAACCAGTTGTTCAAACGCAAACCCCTACTGTTACAGCTCAAAATGCTGTAACTTATAAGGAAACAACACCTAAATCATACAATGCAACCGAAGAAGCTATTGATAAATCAAAAACGAGTTACGAAAAATACAAACAAAGTCAAGCCGAAAACGCTAACAATGTTGTAGATAATAGCAATGCACAACAAACAGAAACGGTTGAAAATCAAGAAAATCAAAACTATTCAACTTATGATGCTGATGATTCTTACGATTATGAATACGCTGCACGATTAAGAAGATTTCAAAATCCATGCCATTTTTCGGGCTATTACGATGATT
The DNA here is from genome assembly GCA_964437995.1 of uncultured Bacteroides sp. GTDB lineage: Bacteria > Bacteroidota > Bacteroidia > Bacteroidales > JACABE01 > JACABE01. Next base: position 16,545 of record CAYTJB010000010.1, read on the forward strand.
ATTATACCAATATGTACTGGTACAACTACGATCCATTTTACTATGGAACAAGTATTTATATGGGTTACAATTGGTGGGGACCAAGTTACTCTTACTATAATCCTTACTCATGGAATAATTGGGCTTGGAATTTGGGATTTGGCATAGGTCTTGGCTGGGGCTATTATGGCATAGGCTATTACGGCTGGAATACACCTTATTGGGGTGGTGGTTATCACGGATATGGCAATTTTGGTCATGGTCATGGATACGGTTATGGCTACAATGATGATAATTGGGCTTCAAACAATCATAACTCATCTTCTCATTATTATGGACCAAGAAATAATATTGATTGGTCAAATGGCACTACAACTCCTGCAAGAGGAACAGGAACAGGAACAAGTAGTGGCGGTGTAAAGAGTACTCCAAACTCACGTATTACGAATGCTGATAATACTTCAAAAAGAATTGATGCTAAAATTAACGAAAACGATATTACTCGAAATCCAATAGGTTCAGGTGATACAAAAAAAATTACTGATATTGCACCAAATACCACAGCAGGCAGATCTGTTGATAATAAAGTAGTTAGCGATAATCAAGATGGTCGTATAACTACTAATCCTTCAACAACAACTAACGAAAGGAAAACTGAGCCTGTTGTTAGAGAATATAATCAAACTAACACATCAAGAAGCTATAGTACTCCAACAAATCAAAACAATTCTGATGTTCGTATTAACAATTATCAAAGATACAGCCGCTCTAATCAAGAGAGACAATTAGATAAACCGGCTAATCAAGGTAGTGCTACACCAACTAATACCTACAATTATCGCGACCCTAAACCATATAGTTCGCCAAATTCCTCTCAACCACGTTCAAGTCAAGAGTTTGAAACACCGAAATACAAAAGCGAAAGAAATTATAATACAAGTCCTGAGAGAACACAACCTTCTAATTATCAAGAATCACCATCAAGGTCGAATTCTAACAGGAACTATACTGCACCTACAAATAATCAGAACAGAAATTATACAGCACCTGCAAACAATCAAAATAGAAACTACACGCCACCAGCTACTAATCAAAACAGGAATTATACACCTCCTGCAAGTAATGAGAACAGAAATTATTCGCAACCTTCAAATAACTATACAGCACCTGCTCCTGCCCCAAGTCGTTCAACCTACACACCACCACCATCCAATTCGGGAGGTAATAACTCAGGTACAAGGTCGAGTGGTAGCAGCTCGGGTTCTGAAAACCAAAGAAGACGATAATTTTTATAAATAAATAAAAAAACATATAAATAATAACAAGTATAACCTTTAAATTTTATCACAATGAAAAAGATTGTTATCACAATAGTTATTGCAATAGCAAGTATTTCAACTACTTTTGCTCAAAATGAAAAAGATGCACTTAGATATTCACAAATATATTATGGTGGAACTGCAAGGTCAACCGCTATGGGTGGTGCTTTTGGAGCCTTAGGTGCTGATTTTTCATCATTAAGCCAAAACCCTGCCGGCATTGGCTTATATAAGATTTCCGAATTTACCTTAACGCCTTCATTTTATATTGGCAAAACAGCTTCAAAATATATGGATTCTCCTACAAGAGATGATTATAAATACAATTTCAATATAGGAAACCTTGGATTTGTATATACTTTTTATAAAAGAGGCAATTATGCGGAAGAACCTGGACTTAAATCAGCCCAATTTGGTTTTGGTATCAATCGTTTGAACAACTTCAACAACAGAATGATAATGGAAGGTTTTAACGATAAAAATTCGATGATGAACCAATATATTAATTATGCCAACGGTAATAGTGCAAATAATTTGAACGCTTTCGATACTCAATTGGCGTATGATACTTGGCTTATTAATAATCCCGATACTTTAAATCCTACAAAATACATTTCCGTTGTAAATGGAGGCGTAACACAAAGAAAAACAGTGTCTTCGAGCGGTTCAATGAACGAAGTAGTAATGTCGTTAGGTGGAAATTATAGCGATAAATTATATTTTGGTGCTACCGTTGGCTTTCCATTTATCCACTATTCCGAACAATCTACTTATAAAGAAACCGATTCAAAAGATACCATCAACAATTTTAATTCTTTTACCGTTTCAGACGATTTACAAACAACAGGAGCCGGTATAAATGTTAAACTTGGTATGATTTATCGCCCTATTGACATGATAAGAATTGGATTGGCATTCCATTCTCCTACCTATTACTACTCAATGCAAGACGAATACAGTCGTAGAATTCAATCTGTTTTTGATACAATAAGTTATAATAGAGAATCTCCTAAAGGCAGCTTTGATTATGAACTAACTACGCCTTCTAGAGTAATTGTTAGTCTTGCAATTATTTTAGGCAAACACGGATTGGTAAGTGCTGATTATGAATTTGTTGATTATGCCGAATCACGTTTAAGAGCCGAAAATTCAGATTTCATTACTCAAAACGAAGCCATCCAAGATAAATATATTGCTACATCAAATATTAGAGTTGGTACCGAGTGGCGATTAAATCCATTTGCTTTTAGAGCAGGATATGCTTTATATGGAAGTCCTTACAAATCGGGAGTTAATGATGGCAAACGCACTACACTATCTTTCGGACTTGGCTATAGAGAAAAACAATTTTTTATTGATTTAGCTTATGCCTACACAAAACAAAACGAAGATTATTATCTCTACGATCCATCAATAGTTACACTTAGTCCTGTAAAAAATACTATAACAGGAAGTAATGTTATGATAACAATAGGGTTTAAATACTAAGGATCTGTCAAGAAAAAATACCAAAGTATAAATTAGTTCGTTTTGTAAATGTTTCAGGCAAGTAGTTTAAATAGCAATAGTCAGGGAGGCTATACATATTTCATTTCGGTATTAAATCTTTTCTGCAGAATTTTTAAGAATATTATACAGAAATTCTCTTGCCCTAAACAATTGAGCTTTTACAGTTCCTAATGGTAAGTCTAATTCTGCGGCTATTTCTTCGTACGAATATTCGTCGAAATACCTTAATTTAATTAAATCGCGGTAATGCGGTTTGAGTTTTTCTACCACATTTCGCATTAATTTTATTTTTTGTTTTTCGATAAAAGTTTCTTCAGGGTCTAATGTTTCCGAAGGTATATCGTATGCAATTTCGCTACCATCATCACTGTAATTAAAGCCTTTGTTGATTGAAAAAATCATTTTCTTTTTCTTGCGAATAAAATCAATACAATTATTGGTAGCAATTTTAAATAGCCATGTGCTAAAAGCAAAATCGGGCGTATATTGACCAAGGTTTTTAAAAGCTTTTCCAAAAGCCTCTATCGTCAAATCGTCAGCATCAGTAGCATCATTGGTCATTTTAAGCAACATAAAATAGAGAGAATCTCTGTAATTATTCATCAAATCGGCATATGCTTTTTGGTCGCCTTTATCTAAGGCAAGTCGAACCAAATCGTAATCGCGTTGTGCTTTTTCGGTGAGCTTGAGATTTACTTCCATTTATCTTGTTTTGAAATGGTATTTATTAAAACAATAATTGGGTTTAAAATAACAAAAAATATTTCAAAAAATGGGATTAACAATAAAAAATTCTTTTCGTTAAGCTTTTGCATTGACTTTTTAAAAATAATAAGCTGGCTTATTAATCTCAGCAAAAACAACGCAGAAACAATTAATAAAGTATAGTTTATAACAATCAAGGCAGCAAAACTAACAAAAAATAAGAACTGCGACAAAGAATATACCGCTAACCATAATTTTGTTGAAAGCTTATAGTATTTCCCCGAAGTTAAGTGTCTGCGTTTTTGAGTAATCCAAGTAGAAAAAGATTTTTTAGAATCAGAAATAGTATGACTTTCAGGTAAAATCATAATTTTTGTATTTAGCTTTGTAGCAGCAGCATTCACAAACAAATCGTCGTCGCCCGATTTTATTTTATAATGACTGATAAATCCATTTTGTTTGTAAAATAAATTTTTGCGATAAGCCAAATTTCGCCCTACGCCCATATAAGGTTTGCCCATTAATGCCATTGAAAAGTATTGCATGGCAATGTGCACAGTGTCGAACCGAATAATTTTGTTGATAAAATTTGGTTCTCGCTTGTATTTACCATATCCCAGCACAATTTCAGTTCCGCTGTGGAAATTTTCCTGCATATCTCTCAACCAATTTGAACTTTCAGGATGACAATCGGCATCTGTTAACAAAACAATATCGTTTTTTGCCGATTTGATACCAATGGTTAATGGAAATTTTTTACCACTAAAGAAATTTACATTTTCAACAATATTCACAATCTTAAGATGAGAATATTTATCTTCAAATACTTTCAAAAGATAATAGGTTTCATCATCCGAAACATCATTTACTACAATTACTTCAAAATCCGGATAATCTTGTTCTAAAATAAGCGGTAGGTTTGCTTTAAGATTAGAATACTCGTTTTTAGCACAAATGACTACAGAAACTGGTTGAGGCTTACGAGCCTGATTTTTAGGTTTGTAAAAAGCCAATCGGCTAAAAATACCCCAATAGTAAAAAAGCTGAACAAGAATTGCTCCGTAAAAAATATAGAGTAGAATATTAATAATCGGATTATCAGTAATAAAATCAAAAAACATATATAAAATAATTGATATGCAAAAATATTTATTATTAACGAATAAGATTTATCTTTGGAAAATATTTATAAACATATTGCTTAATATATAAACTATTGATTTATAGAAATATACTATAATTAACTATTTTTACTCACAAAATTTTTATGGATTTTACATTAAAAGGACAAGATAAAAAATCGAAAGCAAGGGCAGGGGAAATCCAAACTGCTCATGGAACTATACAAACGCCTATTTTTATGCCGGTTGGCACAGTTGGTTCGGTCAAAGCAGTACATATTAATGATGTAAGAGATGATATTGGAGCTCAAATAATTTTAGGAAATACCTATCATTTGTATCTTCGTCCCGGATTAGATACATTGCAGCAAGCAGGTGGCATACATAAATTTAACGCATGGAACAAACCAATTTTGACAGATAGTGGAGGCTATCAAGTATATTCATTGTCGGCAACACGTAAAATGAAAGAAGAAGGCGTAGTTTTTCAATCACATATTGATGGTTCTCGCCACACTTTTACACCCGAAAAAGTAATGGATATTCAGCGAGTAATTGGAGCTGATATTATAATGGCTTTTGATGAATGTACACCTTATCCTTGCGAATATGATTATGCCAGCAAATCAATGGAACTTACCCATCGCTGGTTAAAGAGATGTATTCAGCAATTTGATAATACAGAACCATTGTACGGCTATTCTCAAACACTTTTTCCTATTGTGCAAGGCAGTGTTTATCGCGATTTACGTATAAAATCTGCCGAAGAAATTGCTTCGCACCATAGAGAAGGAAATGCAATAGGCGGATTATCGGTAGGAGAACCTGTTGAAATAATGTACGAGCTTACCGAATTGGTTTGCAGTATTTTACCCGAAGACAAACCAAGATATTTAATGGGTGTAGGAACTCCAGCCAATATTTTGGAAAGTATTGCTTTAGGTATTGATATGATGGATTGTGTGATGCCAACACGTAATGCACGCAATGGTATGTTGTTTACCAGCCAAGGCATTATTAATATTAAAAACGAAAAATGGAAAAATGATTTTTCGCCCGTTGACCCTAATGGTATGAGTTATGTTGATAGTCAATACACTAGAGCCTATTTGCGTCATTTATTCCAGGCTCAGGAAATGTTAGCACCTATGATTGCAAGTGTGCATAATTTGAACTTTTATTTATGGTTGGTTGGCGAAGCACGCAAAAAAATAATAGAAGGTAATTTTGTCGAATGGAAAAATAATATGGTAAAACAATTGGTTGTTCGATTGTAGTTTGTTTTACAAAAACGTTACAAATCTTATATCAAAACTTTTTTTATTGTTTTTGCTTTTTAAAAACGCTGAGTTTCCTTTCTGATATTACTTAGTCAAATGCAGTTTTGTGGTTTATCAATTCTATTTTAAAATTAATTTTTGCGTTCAGTGCTCTAAAAACTTTTAAAATAGTATCAAATCTGGCATCTGTTACACTATTTTCTATTTTTGAAATTTGCGATTTTTTTACACCCACCAATTTGCCTAATTGTTCTTGCGTTAAATGGCTTTCTTTTCTTACTTGTCTTATAGTTTGCCCCAACAATTCGAGTCGCAATTCACTTTCAAAGTTGTCTCGCTTTTCAGTTCCTTTTTCACCGATGTATTTATCTGTAAGCTCTTCTAATTTGTATGTTTTCATGTGTTATTATTTTAATTTTTTTTTATTGTCACATGGAATACGCCATATAATATCATTCTCGGTTTATATGAATGTTATTCTTATGGCTATTTCATAATTTTTTGTTTTCAAAATAGTTTATTCTTAATTTTTCAGCCTTTTTAATGTCACTTTCAGGTATTTTATCTGTCTTTTTTATAATGCCGTGTGATGAAATCACTACTGTATCGGTTTTTTTCGATTTGTCCCAAAAAGCAAATAACCGATAATATGTTTTGTTGTACAATGTTCTAAATTCCCATATTTCACCTTCAAGTTTTTTTAATAATTCTTTATCGTTTATACTTCTGGACTTCCAAATATTGTAAATAATTTTAGCTCTTGGTTTTTCTTCCAAATTGTCAAGAAAGTTTTTGGCATCTTCCAAAAATTCAACACGAAAATTGAATTCGTCCATACTATTCAATTTTTTTTTGCAAAGATAATAGTTTCTTGAAAAGGAAACAAATATTTACTACTATTTTTTTTAAAACTGTAATATTTTTACTTTTTAAGAGAATTTAAGAGTGTTTACATTTTTGTTTTTCATATTTTTGTAAAAAATAAATATAAAGCAGAATAAAAAAGTTAGTAGGAAATTATAAAAATAAAATGCTAAAGAAACTTGATATTTATATTATTCGTAAATTTTTAGGCACTTTTTTTTATGCCATTGCATTAATAATTATAGTGGTAGTTATTTTTGATATATCTGAAAAAATAGATGATTTCATTCAAAAAAAAGCACCTGTGCATGAAATTATTTTCAATTACTACCTAAATTTTGTGCCTTATTTTGTGAATTTGTTTAGTCCATTGTTCACATTTGTAGCAGTTATTTTTTTTACTTCCAAAATGGCATCTAATACAGAGATTGTTGCTATTTTAAATGCAGGCATCAGTTTTAAGCGTTTTTTGTTACCTTATATATTATCAGCAGCTGTAATTGGATTAATGACATTTTATTTAGCCAATTTCTTGATACCCAATGTAAATGTACACCGATTAGCGTTTGAAAAAAAGTATATTAAAAGCAATGTAAAAGCGAGCAAAACAAATTTTCATTTTCAGGTAGAAAAAGGAACGTATATATATTTAGAAGGTTATGATGATAATAATAACACAGGCTATCGGTTTTCTATCGAAAAAATTAATGAAACAGGCTTGTATTATAAGCTAACAGCCGACCAAATAAGCTGGGATAGCATAAGTGCAAAATGGCAAGTTAGAAATTATATTGTTCGGCAAATTGATGGCGTAAACGAAACCTTTACCAAAGGCGAAACCATGGATATTGCGATGAATATACATCCTTCTGATTTTACGAAAGAGAGCAAAAACGTTGAAACCATGGATTATTTACAACTTCGCAAGTATATTGCTCAAGAAAAACTAAGAGGTTCTGATAGGGTTAAGTTTTATGAAGTTGAAAAATATCAACGAATATCTTACCCATTTGCTACCATTGTTCTTACGCTGATAGGTGTTTCATTGTCGTCAAGAAAAGTGAGAGGAGGCATTGGGTTAAATTTAGCTTTTGGATTGGCAATTACATTTTCATTTATTTTATTTATGAAAATATCCACTGTATTTGCTACATCAGGCAACCTACCTGCATCTTTATCAGTTTGGATACCAATATTATTATTTGGATTAATGGCAATGCAATTATTAAGGAAAGCTCCAAAATAGCACATTTTAGAATTAAATTAAAAAACTATTGATTGCGATTTTGTTATTCTGAACGAAGTGAAGAATCTTTTTTCTCAATAAATCTAAATTAATTATAAATAAAGTTTTGATATATAAAAACTTATTTATAATTTTGCCGTCCAAAATAAAATAAATATTTATATTCATTAAAAAAAGAAAGAGGTATTCATTATGATTATCGTTCCAATTAAAGAAGGCGAAAACATTGACCGCGCATTGAAAAAACTGAAAAGAAAATTTGAAAAAACTGGCGTTGTAAAAGAATTACGTCTTAGACAAAAATTCATTAAACCTTCTATCGTTCAACGGGAACAACGCTTAAAAGCAATTTATGTTCAGCAATTACACCAAAATGATGAAATATAGTTGTTTGTAAGCATCATAAACGAATTTAAAAAAGAAAACTTGTTTTGCAAAAGTATCGCAAAACAAGTTTTCTTTTTTTATACTTATGTGGAATATAAATTTGACAAATGGATTTTTTTTATAATTTTACAGCATATAATACCAAAATGAATTATAAATTAATCCGAAAAATATTTAAGGTATAATGCCGATCAGAAATAGGTTATAGTTCCAAGAACGATAGTGAATTAGACTATTACCTATTTCATTTCGGTATTATAATGTTGCATTTGCAACTTGAATTTAGCACTTATTATGAAAATAGCACTACTCGGTTACGGAAAAATGGGCAAAGAAATTGAAAAAATTGCCCTCGAACGCCATCACGAAATATTATTTAAAATAGATTCCTTTGAAGATTGGAATGAGCATATTTACGATTTCCTGAAAGCTGATGTTGCCATAGAATTTAGTACACCCACAACTGTTTTAGACAATATTCTCAAGTCGTTTGCAGCCAATGTGCCTATTGTTGTGGGAACTACGGGCTGGTACGAACAATTAGATACTATCAGAGATTTATGTACAGAAAAACAACAATGTTTGTTCTATGCCACTAATTACAGCGTAGGCGTTAATATCTTTTTTGAAATCAATAAAAAATTGGCTCAATTAATGAATACGCATCCTGAATATGAAGTATTTATTGAAGAAATTCATCATACTCAGAAATTAGATGCACCAAGCGGAACAGCCATTACATTGGCAAATGACATTATTAGTAATTTGAAACGAAAAGAAAAATGGAAAAATGAAATGACTGATAATACAGAAACACTTGGAATAAAATCAATTAGAGAATCTGATGTTACAGGTACTCATTCTGTTTCCTATCAGTCAGCCAATGATATGATTGAAATTAAACACATTACAAATAATCGCTTAGGGCTTGCAATGGGTGCAATATTAGCAGCAGAGTTTATTGCAGGCAAAAAAGGTATCTATGAAATGAAAGACTTACTCTTTTAACAATTTTTAATGTAATAAATTTTTATCAATCACCGTTTTATAAGACTTTTGTAGAAAATAAATCAGTACGTAAAGTTGAAAGTTAAAAAGTTAAAATACTCCTAACTAATCAGCTCATTCATGTTTTTATAAGTCATTATATTACTGTATCTTGCTACGAAGCAAGGATTGACATAAAACAATTTACGCTACAAAACAAGAAAAGAAGCGAAAAGTGGCAAGCGAAAAG
>CAYTJB010000011.1:0-322 GCA_964437995.1 uncultured Bacteroides sp.
TTCAGAAAATACAGGTAAAATATTTGCTGTAGGAGGAATTATTTTTATAATATTAGCTGCAATTATATTTATCCTTTTGGGAAATTGGTCATTTTCAAAAACACTTAATGAAGAAAAAATTGCCCAATTTGGAGATTTTATTGGGGGTGTAATTGGCAGCTTATTCTCTTTAGCAGGCGTAATTCTGTTTTATGTTGCTTTAAAAGAACAACGGAAAGATATTAACATAAATCAAGAAAATTTAAAACTACAAAATATCGCTTTAAATCAACAAGTTGAAGAGTTTAAAGCACAAAAAAATGAATTGACAGAAACCAGAAAA
>CAYTJB010000011.1:332-1377 GCA_964437995.1 uncultured Bacteroides sp.
CCTATACAAGCAACAAAATAAAGAACTGAAAGAGCAAACTAATACTGCCAAATTACAACAATTTGATAGTAGTTTCTTTTCTTATTTAAATGTATTCATTGAATACAAAAATACCCTTGATAATAAATCGGATAGTAAAAATTATTTTGGAAATATTTTTTTAGAAATTTCCAAAATAGTAATAAAAGAAAGGTCTTTGATTGACACCATTGAGTTAATACTGGTGAAATACTTGGAAGTTTTTCACCATAACAAAAACGAACTCTCTCATTATTTTAAAACTCTGTATAGAATTATTGTACTAATTGATTCAAGCACTCTTGATGAGGACAAAAAGCATCAATATTTTAAGTTGTTACGTTCTCAATTATCAGATGACGAATTATTGGTTCTTAATTGGTTCGGATTTAAAAGTAGATGAGAAATTTGAGTTTGAGGATTTTCTTGCGAAAATAGGGGCATATATTCTTGAAGGTTTTAAGAAATTTTCAAGTATTGAAGAATCTGATGATGTAGATTTTTCAACTACTTCAACAATAATGGGCATTGATGTAGAGATAAAATTAAAAATAATAAGTGAATTTCAATTTTCTCTAATTTTCAATAATAATAATTTGAATGGTCATACTCGTTTAAGGAAAGAAACAATTAAAAAGTTAGTATCAAGACAAATATACTCTGTTCTATTTCTTACAAAATTTAAATTACCAAAGGAAAATGAAATAATTATTTCAATTACAGAATGTCTTCCAAAGCTAGAATTCAATTTTAAAATAGAAAACATACAAAATATTTGATATGGCAAATTTAACAGAACAACACTTTATTGATATTTTTAAGAATAGCATAAAAATAACAGCTCGGACTTTATCAATAAAAACGCTATTAAGTGAAAGAAATTTAAGAAGAATAGACTATAAGCCTTATTATCAAAGAAATTATGTTTGGGATAATGTAAAACAAACATTTTTTATTGAAAGTGTAATACTTGGGACTGAAGTTCCTCCTTTAATTTTGTTTAAGTCAGGTACTAATATAGAAGTAA
>CAYTJB010000011.1:1410-2626 GCA_964437995.1 uncultured Bacteroides sp.
CGACAAAGATATGAAACCCTGAAGAGATTTATTGAAAATGATATTGTTCTAACTGAGAAAGGCTTAATGTCATTGCCAGCGTTATCGAAACAAACATTTAATAAATTAAAGGGTGAAATAAAAACTGTTTTTTGGAATTCAAATATTCGAATATTTGAATTTGAAGTTATAGTTGGTGTTACACCAACTATTGAAGATAAAATTAAAAAAGAAATTTTCAGGAGGTATAATACTGGAATAACACCCTTAACATCAGTTGAAATTGATAGTGCAAAATATGACAACGACGCACTTTCTGCTATTTTTGAAAAAGAGCTGAAAGAAGACAAAAATTACTTTGAGGGTTTAAGAAAATGCTTTTTCCCAAATGAATTGGAGTCGCCAGACTTAATAGAAAAAATGGTTGATTTTAAAAGAAGGTCGTTTATTTTGTCAAAATTTCCAATATCAAAATTTGCAACAGGGTCACAAAGAAGTGAAATCATAAGCATACTTTATGAAACACAAGTTAATAATATTGAAGATTTAGATGAAGAGAGTATTAAATTTACAAACCAAATTAAGAGAGTAATTGAACTACAAGATAAATTTTTGCAATCAGGATTTCCAACTAAGTATAAGCTACTTTTCGAAACAATTTTATGGGCAATTAGAATAATGGATGAAGAATTTATTGAAATTGATTTTGAGAAATCATATCAATCAATTTTATCTCATTATCAGGCTAATGCTGATTTATACTCTGATGAAAACTCTTTTTTCTATAAGACTATTATTGATAGATTCTCTGATACTGCATCTATCTTTGAAAAGATAACAGGATTAAATTTTGAAATTTATATACGCAGGAATGATTTTAAAAATGAAATAAAAGCTTTAAAACAAACTGATAGTGATGTAGAAGATGTAATTAAAAAACTTGAGAGTTTAAGAATTAACAAACCTTCTCCGATTTCAAAACCAATTGAAGAAATTCTTTCTGATGTAATTACAAATAAGTACTTGGTTCGTCCATCATATCAAAGACAAGAAAAAATATCTATTATAAAGGCATCATCTATTATTGAAAGCATTCTTTTAGGAATTTATTTACCACCGATTTTTATTTATAAAAGAAAGTCAAGTGTTAAAGAGGTAGTAGATGGTCAGCAAAGGTTATTATCTGTAATTGCATTTTTAGGAAAACAATATAGAAATGAAAATGATGTATTAACAT
>CAYTJB010000011.1:2733-3222 GCA_964437995.1 uncultured Bacteroides sp.
CGATTTATTTATACGGTTAAATCAAAAGCCGTATCCAATTAATAATAACTCTTTTGAAATGTGGAATTCAACTGTTGATAAAGAAATTATTGATAAAATAAAAGAGGTTACAAATAAATATATTACTTGGTTTTTCAGCAAAGAAAGTTCAGACATTAAGAATAGGACGGACAGAATGGAAAACGAGGAGTTAATTACCATTTTATCATATTTAATACATCATATAAATAAAGAGAATACATATGAAAGAATATTAGGTCTATTTCCAAGAGTAGACAGGATAACTTGTAGGCTAAAAAATAAAACCGCAATAACAGATTTTCTTATAAAATTAGAGGATAGCATTAGTGAAAAGGAACTGTATATTGAAAGTATTAATAGAACAGAAAAATTGATTATCAAACTAGAAGGACTATTTAACAATAATCCAACGAAAGAAGAAATTAGCACATTCTTTAATGTTAAAAAAAGTAAAACATTTAGAAGGTC
>CAYTJB010000011.1:3272-12296 GCA_964437995.1 uncultured Bacteroides sp.
TTAACAACAGATATAAATACATCATCAATACCTAAAATCAAAGCTGATATTCAAGAAATGTTGATAACATTAAGAAATGGTAATAATGAGATAGTTGATAAAAAGTATTTTGATGATTTTATTAAAAAGTTAAACTCGAAAGTAATCATTGATTAATGTTAAATCTAAATTGACAGAAAGAAGTCTTGCTTGTAACAGATTTTTTCTCAATGGTGAGGGAAGTGGTTACAAACTTCTTATGGCATTTGTGCAGTCTGAAAGTTCTGTGCCTCTAAATCCGTCACTGAATCAAGCGTTGGAACGTTAAAGTCATTATTCTTTTTCAAAAAAATCAATTCAAAATCCCTTTCAATTCCAGCAATGATTTGATTTCAAAAGTGATATGCTCGTTGTGGATAACGCCGTTATAATTGTAAAAAATCTGGTCAATGCCCACTTGCTTGGCACCTAATATATCTACTTTCAGGTCATCGCCTATCATAAGGCATTCGTGGGGTGTAGCATCTATTTTATCAAGAGCATATTCAAATATTTCGCGGTCGGGTTTTTGATATCCTGCTTCTTCTGAGGTAATGGTATGGGTAAAATACTTGTCTAAGCCCGAATTATTCAATTTTGTATATTGTACTTCTACAAAACCATTGGTAATAATGTGCATTTGATAGTTGGCTTTCAAAAAATCCAATATTTCAATGGTATGTGGCAATAAAATTTTCTTTTGCGGACTTAGCCTCACATAATCTGCTGACATTTTTACAGCCATTTCCATATCGTTGCAACCAAAGTCATTCAACGTAAATAAAAAACGGTGGACACTCAGGAATTCCTTTTTTATTTTACCATTTCTGTATGCATCCCATAACTGGGTATTATGAATTACGTAAGCATCGTGAAAAGTTTCAAAATCACAATGCAATTTTTCGGCAATATTATATATAAGGTATAAATCGTTAAAAGTATCCAGCGAATTTTTATCAAAATCCCATAGTGTTCTGTCGAGGTCGAAAAAAATATGTTTGTATTTACGCACTGATTTTGTTGAGTTTACGTTGTAAATATTGCCTGTAAAAAATAAAATGCAAAAATACTTATTTTTTTTCAATTTGGGTATTGCTAATTTAAAATAAAGTATTACCTTTGCAGTCCCAAAAAATTGGGGTTGTTAACAAACTTGATATTAAAACAATCAACGTAATATGCCTACAATACAGCAGTTAGTTCGTAAAGGACGAAATAAATTAACAGACAAAAGTAAATCGCCTGCACTGGATTCATGTCCACAAAGAAGAGGGGTTTGTGTAAGAGTTTATACTACTACACCTAAAAAACCTAACTCTGCAATGCGTAAAGTAGCAAGGGTAAGATTAACCAACGGAAAAGAAGTAAATGCTTATATTCCAGGTGAAGGTCATAACTTGCAAGAACACTCTATCGTAATGCTTAGAGGTGGTAGAGTAAAAGACTTACCAGGCGTTAGATATCATATCATTAGAGGAGCTTTGGATACTTCAGGTGTTGAAGGTAGAAACCAAAGAAGATCTAAATATGGTACCAAAAAACCAAAAGTAAAAAAATAACATATATTAATAAAGTACCAAATTTTTTAATAAAATGAGGAAATCTAAACCCAAAAAGCGAATCATATTACCAGATCCAAAGTTCAATGATACTTTGGTTACTAAATTCGTTAACAATTTAATGTTAAGGGGAAAGAAAAGCACTGCTTTTGAAATTTTTTATGATGCAATGGAAATTGTAGCAGATAAATCAAAAGAAGATGGCGTAGAAGTATGGAAAAAAGCATTGGCTAATGTAACACCTGCAGTAGAAGTACGCAGTCGTAGAATTGGTGGTGCAACTTTTCAAATTCCATCAGAAATTAGACCCGACAGAAAAATGTCGATAGGTATGAAAGCTTTGGTGAAATACGCCCGCAAAAGACATGAAAAATCAATGAGCCAAAAATTAGCTGGCGAGATTTTATCAGCTTTTAAAGAAGAAGGTGCAGCTTTTAAACGTAAAGAAGATACACATAGAATGGCAGAAGCTAACAAAGCATTCTCACATTTTAGATTTTAATATCGTTTTTAGAAGAAACCACTTATAGTTCATTACTTTTTTGATTGAATAAATTTACAGGAAGAATACAATAGAATGTCAGAAAAATTAACATATACAAGAAATATTGGCATTATGGCTCATATTGATGCGGGTAAAACCACAACAACTGAGCGAATATTGTATTATACCGGCAAAAGTCATAAAATTGGAGAAGTTCACGATGGCGGTGCCGTTATGGATTGGATGGTGCAAGAGCAAGAAAGAGGAATAACAATTACATCTGCTGCTACTACCGTTTTTTGGGACTATAATGATGAACAATTTAAAATCAACATCATTGATACACCTGGTCATGTTGACTTTACTGTTGAAGTTGAGCGATCATTAAGAGTTTTGGATGGAGCAGTTGCATTATTCTGTGCAGTAGGAGGTGTAGAACCACAATCAGAAACCGTATGGCGTCAAGCCGACAAATATAAAGTACCTCGTTTATGTTTCGTTAATAAAATGGACAGAGCAGGTGCTGATTTTTTTAATGTTGTAGGACAAATCAAAGATAGATTAGGAGCTAATCCTATTCCACTTCAAATTCCTATCGGACAAGAAGAAACCTTTACAGGGATTGTGGATTTAATCGATAATAAAGCCTACCAATGGAACGAAACATCTTTAGGTGTTGATATTATTGAAATTCCTGTTCCCGAAGATTTATTAGAAATTGTTGATGAATACCGCACAAAATTAATTGAAGGCGTTGCCGAAGAAAACGATGTTCTTCTAACAAAATTCTTAAACGACCACAACTCACTTACCGAAGATGAAATGATAGCAGCCATTAGAAAAGCTACTATCGAAATGCGAATTACTCCTGTAATTTGTGGTGCTTCATTCAAAAATAAAGGCGTTCAAAAATTATTGGATGCTATCATAAGATTTTTACCAAGTCCAATGGATATTGAAGCTGTAGTAGGTATAAATCCAAAAACAGAAAAAGAAGAAAAAAGAGAACACGAAGCCAATGCACCAATGTCAGCATTAGCTTTTAAAATAGCAACCGACCCTTATGTTGGAAGAATTGCTTTTTTTAGAGTTTATTCAGGTACACTCGAAGCAGGTTCTTATGTATTAAATACAACTACTGGCAAAAAAGAACGCATTTCACGTATTATGCAAATGCACGCCAATAAACAAAACCCACTCGAAAGAATTGAAGCAGGAGATATTGGTGCAGCAGTTGGGTTTAAAGATATACGCACTGGCGATACTTTGTGTGATGAAAAATATCCTATCGTTTTAGAAAACATCACATTTCCAGACCCAGTTATCAGTATTGCCATTGAACCTATTACCCAAAAAGATATTGATAAATTATCAAATGCCCTTTATAAATTAGCAGAAGAAGATCCTACTTTCAATGTTAAGACAGATGAAGATTCAGGTCAAACCATTATTAGTGGAATGGGCGAACTACATTTGGAAATATTAGTAGATAGGTTAAGACGCGAATTTATGGTTGAATGCAACCAAGGTAAACCACAAGTTGCCTATAAAGAAGCTATTACTTCAAAAGTTAAATTCAGAGAAGTTTATAAAAAACAAACCGGTGGTAAAGGTAAATTTGCAGACATTGAAGTTGAAATTTCTCCAGCAGATGAAGGCGAAAAAGGATTGCAATTTATCAATGAAGTAAAAGGTGGTAATATACCTAAAGAATTTATAGCACCTATAGAAAAAGGATTTAAGGCAGCCATGATGAATGGTGTGTTAGCTGGCTATCCTGTAGAAAGTTTAAAAGTAAAATTACTTGATGGTTCATTCCACGCAGTAGATTCAGACGCATTATCATTTGAATTAGCTGCCAAAATTGCATTTAAAGAAGCTTGCAAAAAAGCAAAACCAATTTTATTGGAACCAATAATGAAGGTTGAAATTGTAACACCAGATGATTACATTGGAGATGTTACAGGAGATGTAAACAAACGCCGTGGCGTACTTAAAGAAATTGATGCAAAAGTTGGTTACCAAGTTGTAAAAGCCGATGTGCCTTTGTCAAATATGTTTGGTTATGTAACTACATTAAGAACATTATCTTCGGGAAGAGCTACATCAACTATGCAGTTTTCACATTTTGTACAAGCACCTCCAGCTATTGTTGAAGAAGTAATAACAAATATAAAAGGAAGCAAAAGCTAATAAACATAAATATATAGTCTATTAATTTTAAAATTAATAAATAAATAAAGTGAATCAAAGAATAAGAATAAAGTTAAAATCCTACGATTACAATTTGGTTGACAAATCAGCTGAAAAAATTGTAAAGACTGTAAAGTCAACAGGAGCTGTAGTAAATGGTCCTATTCCATTACCTACAAACAAAAAGATTTATACAGTATTACGTTCAACATTCGTAAACAAGAAATCACGTGAACAATTCCAGTTGTGTTCTTATAAAAGACTACTGGATATTTACAGTACCACATCAAAAACTATTGATGCGTTAATGAAACTTGAGTTACCAAGTGGTGTTGAAGTGGAAATTAAAGTGTAATTATTTTTGTAGTATTAGACTGTAAACGTAGTAACGTAGTAAAGAAAAAAACAAAGTACAATGTCAGGATTAATTGGAAAAAAAATCGGAATGACGAGCATATACGATGCCTCTGGGAAAAATATCCCATGCACGGTTATAGAAGCTGGTCCTTGTGTGGTAACACAAGTAAAAACAAAAGAAAATGATGGCTATGAAGCCATTCAGATTGCTTTTGATGAAAAGAAAGAAAAGCACACTACCAATGCTTTAAAAGGTCACTTCAAAAAAGCAGGAACAACACCTAAAAAGATTGTTTATGAATTTACTCGTTTTGAAGTAGATCATCAAAAACAATTTGGTGATATTATCGGAGTAGATATATTTGTTGAAGGCGAATACATAGATGTAGTAGGAACTACAAAAGGTAAAGGTTTTCAAGGTGTTGTAAAAAGACACGGTTTCAAAGGTGTAGGTGATGCAACTCACGGACAACATGATAGATTAAGAGCCCCTGGTTCAGTAGGTGCATCTTCATGGCCTTCAAGAGTATTTAAAGGTTTACGCATGGCAGGAAGAACTGGTGGCAATCGTCGCAAAATGATTAATCTTCAAGTTATGAAAATCGTTATGGAGAAAAATTTAATAGTAGTTAAAGGATCAGTTCCTGGTCCTAAAGGTTCATATTTAATTATTGAAAGATGGAGTTAGTAGTATATAGCACAAGTGGCAACAAAACCGATAGATCGGTTCAGTTAAATGATTCTGTTTTTGGTATTGAACCAAATGATCATGCAATCTATCTTGATGTTAAACAATATTTAGCAAATCAACGTCAAGGTACACATAAATCAAAAGACAGATCTGAAATCTCAGGAAGTACCAAGAAACTTAAAAAACAAAAAGGTACTGGTAGTGCACGTGCAGGCGATATCAACTCTCCGCTATTTGTTGGAGGAGGTAGAGCATTTGGTCGTCGCCCAAGAGATTATAGCTTCAAATTAAATAAAAAATTAAAAAAATTAGCTCGTAAATCTGCATTATCTTATAAAGCTAAGGAAAACAACATTTTAGTTGTTGAAGATTTTAATTTTGATACTCCAAAAACGAAGGATTTTATCGAAATTTTAAATAATTTGAAAATATTTGATAAAAAAACATTATTTATTCTTTTTGAATCAAATAAAAGTGTATATTTGTCGTCCCGTAATCTGGGACAAGTGAAAGTTGTAAATGTAACAGATTTAAACACTTACGATATTTTGAACGCAAATAATTTGATGTTTTTAGAAAGTTCACTTGCAGAATTTAACAAAATTCAAAGCGAAGCTTAAAAATTATTTTTTAAAAATCAAAACAGCTAACACGAAATGAGCATTATAATAAAGCCAATTATAACTGAAAAAATGACTGCCATGAGCGAAAAAACTACCAATCGCTTTGGATTTATAGTCGACAGGAAGGCAAATAAAATAGAAATACAAAAAGCAGTTGAAAGCTTGTACGGCGTAAAAGTTAACTTAGTTAATACAATGGTATATCGTGGTAAATCAAAATCAAGAAATACCAAAGCAGGACTTATCACAGGTAAAACCAGCGCCTTCAAAAAAGCTATCGTTACATTAGCTGCAGGAGAAACAATTGATTTTTATAGCAATATATAAAGGAAAGAAATGGCTCTTAAAAAATTTAACCCAACAACACCAGGACAACGTTTCAAAATCATCAGTACATTTGAAGAAATAACTACTGACGTTCCAGAAAAAAGTTTGATAGCTCCTAAGAAAAGAAGCGGTGGACGTAACAATACCGGTAGAATGACCATGCGTTATCTTGGCGGTGGACACAAGCAAGCATATAGAATTATTGATTTTAAACGCGATAAAGATAATATTCCTGCAACCGTACATTCAATTGAATACGATCCAAACAGAACTGCTCGCATCGCATTATTATTTTATGCTGACGGCGAAAAAAGATACATCATTGCACCTCACGGTTTAAAAGTTGGGCAAGTTGTACTTTCAGGAAAAGGTATAGCACCAGAAATCGGAAACGCTTTATTTTTAAGTGAAATTCCATTTGGTACTATTATTCATAATATGGAATTACGACCAGGACAAGGTGCAAAATTAAGTCGTAGTGCTGGTACTTATGCACAATTGATGTCGAGAGATGACAAATATGCAATCGTAAAAATGCCCTCTGGCGAAACCCGTATGATATTACAAAGTTGTAAAGCAACTGTAGGTATGGTATCTAATATAGACCATAGCTTAGAAGTATCAGGAAAAGCAGGTAGAGCACGCTGGCAAGGTCGCAGACCACGCGTTAGAGGTGTAGTTATGAATCCAGTTGACCATCCAATGGGTGGAGGTGAAGGTCGCTCATCAGGCGGACACCCAAGATCAAGAAAAGGTATTCCATCAAAAGGATACAAAACAAGATCTAAGAAAAAAGATTCAAGCAAATACATTATCGTTTCAAGGAAGAAATAATTAAGATTTATAAAAACACTTTAGTATGAGTCGTTCATTAAAAAAAGGTCCTTATATAGAGCATAAATTAGAAAAGAAAGTTTTAGATGCTATTGAAAAAAATAAAAAATTAGCTATCAAAACTTGGTCGAGAGCTTCAATGATTTCGCCTGACTTTGTAGGACAAACAATCGCAGTTCATAACGGAAATAAATTTATTCCAGTGTATGTTACCGAAAATATGGTTGGACACAAATTAGGAGAATTTGCCCCAACTAGAACTTTCAGAGGTCACGCAGGTAATAAAGACAAAGGAAAAAAATAAATAATTTACAGAAATGGGATCAAGGAAACACATCAGAGCAGAACAGGAAAAAGAAGCAAAAAAATCTTTATACTTTGCTAAATTAACCAATAATCCATCTTCTCCTAGGAAAACAAGATTAATGGCTGATTTAATCCGTGGTGTAAATGTTGAAAAAGCAATACACATTTTGCAATTTAGTGCAAAAGAATCTGCAATTAAATTACGTAAATTGTTATTATCAGCTATTGCCAACTGGCAAAGCAAAAACGAAGGCGTAAGAATTGAAGAAAGTAATTTATATGTAAAAGAAGTTTTTGTTGATGGTGGCAGACAAATGAAAAGAATTAGAACTGCTCCACAAGGCAGAGCTCATCGCATCAGAAAACGCTCAAGTCATATAACTTTAATTATCGACAGCAGAAAAAATATTGCTCCAGTAGCAGAAACAACGGATAATAATTAATAAATAGTAAAAACACTTTAAAAAATTATAAATGGGACAAAAAGTCAATCCAATAGGTAGCAGATTAGGCATCATCAGAGGCTGGGATTCTAATTGGTATGGTGGAAAAAATTTTGAACCAAAGCTTATTGAAGATTTTAAAATTAGACAATACTTGAACGCTCGTTTATCAAAAGCAGGTATTTCAAGAATTAATATTGAACGTACTTTAAAATTAGTAACAGTTACTATTAATACAGCACGTCCAGGTCTAATTATCGGAAAAGGTGGTCAAGAAGTTGATAAGCTAAAGGAAGAATTAAAAAAAGTAACCAATAAAGAAGTACAAATTAATATTTCTGAAATTAAACGCCCAGAATTAGATGCTATTCTTGTTGCAAATACTGTTGCAAGACAAATTGAAGGAAGGGTTTCGTACCGTAAAGCAATAAAAACATCTATTGCATCAAGTATGAGAGCAGGAGCAGAAGGTATTAAAGTGTTAGCTTCGGGAAGAATTGGTGGAGCCGAAATGGCAAGACGCGAACAATATAAAGAAGGAAGAACTCCTCTTCATACACTAAGAGCGGATATTGATTATGCTTTAGCAGAAGCACACACCACTTATGGAAGAATAGGTATCAAAGTTTGGATTTGCAAAGGCTTGGTTTATGGAAAAAGAGAACTTGTTCCAACAGCACCAACAGCTAGCAACGAAAAACAATTTTCGCAAGGTGGCGGTGGTTCAAGACAAAGACCAAACAATAACAACAACAAAAACAGACAAAGAAGATAATTTATATCTTACAGTTAAAAGAATTTAAAACACTATAATAATAAATAGCAATGTTACAGCCAAAAAAGACCAAGTACAGGAAAATGCAGAAAGGCAAGATGAAAGGCAACGCCAAACGTGGCAGCCAGCTTGCTTTCGGATCATTCGGTATTAAGGCATTGGAAGAAACTTGGATTACAGGAAGACAAATAGAAGCAGCACGTCAAGCAGTAACTCGTTACATGAAACGTGAAGGTCAGATTTGGATTAGAATATTTCCTGACAAACCTATTACCAAAAAACCAGCCGAAGTACGTATGGGTAAAGGTAAAGGTTCTCCTGAATATTTTGTTGCAAGAGTTACACCTGGTCGCATACTTTTTGAAGCCGATGGCGTACCGTTTGAAGTTGCAAAAGAAGCATTAAGACTTGCAA
>CAYTJB010000011.1:12306-17355 GCA_964437995.1 uncultured Bacteroides sp.
ATTGATTTATTTTCTTTTCTTATAGCAGAAATAACCAATCGCTACAAAATTAATGGTAAGAAGAGATTTTGTTGAAGAATCAATATAAGCAAAGAAATGAAACAAGAAGTTATCAAAGAGCTTTCTACTCAAGAATTGAAAGAAAGATTAGACGAAGAAAGAACACAACTTTCTAAATTAAAAATGAATCACGCTGTTTCTCCTTTGGAAAATCCAAATGTTATAGCTCAATATCGTAAAACTGTAGCAAGGATTTTAACAGAACTCAAAAAAAGAGAATTGGACGAAATAATTACCCAAGCGTAATAATTAAAAAATAGAAATCTTAAAAAGATGGAAATCAGATCATTAAGAAAAGAAAAAACAGGTCTTGTAGTTAGCAATAAAATGGATAAATCTATTTCAGTTGTTATCGAAAGAAAAGTAAAACACCCAAAATACGGAAAGTTTATTAAAAAATCTTCCAAATTTATGGCTCACGATGAAAAAAACGAGTGTAACGAAGGTGATACCGTTAAAATCATGGAAACAAGACCAATGAGCAAAAGTAAATGTTGGAGATTAGTTGAAATTATTGAAAGAGCAAAATAGTTATGATACAACAAGAATCTAGAGTGATTGTTGCTGATAACAGTGGGGCTAAGAGCGCCTTGTGTATCAGAGTACTGGGAGGTACTAGAAAAAGATATGCATCTATAGGAGACAAAATTATTGTTACTATAAAAGATGCTTTACCTTCAGGCAACGTAAAAAAAGGAACAGTTTCAAAAGCTGTAGTAGTGAGAACTAAAAAAGAAATTAGAAGAAGTGATGGTTCATACATCAGATTTGACGATAATGCAATAGTTCTTCTTACCGCTACCGAAGAATTAAGAGGTACACGTATTTTTGGACCTGTTGCCAGAGAGTTAAGAGAAAAACAGTTTATGAAAATCGTTTCATTAGCACCTGAAGTGCTTTAACGTTAAAAAAAAAGTATATGAACGCTAAATTACATATAAAAAAGGGTGATACCGTAAAGGTACTAGCTGGTAATTCTAGAGGAATGCAGGGCAAGGTTCTTGTCATTAATGCTAAAGACAGCACTGCTATTGTTGAAGGAATTAGCTTGGTAAGTAAACATACCAAACCAAATGCTAAAAACACTCAAGGTGGTATTGTTAAACA
Source organism: uncultured Bacteroides sp. (assembly GCA_964437995.1). Taxonomy (GTDB): domain Bacteria; phylum Bacteroidota; class Bacteroidia; order Bacteroidales; family JACABE01; genus JACABE01. The sequence goes on from CAYTJB010000011.1 coordinate 13,474, forward strand.
AGAAGCGCCTGTTCATATTTCTAACTTAATGGTTGTTGATGCCAAAGGCAATGCAACAAGAATAGGTAGAAAATTGGACACTAAATCAGAAAAATTAGTTCGCTATTCAATAAAATCAGGGGAGGTAATCAAATAATGAGCTATATACCAAGATTAAAAACAAAATATAACGAAGAAATCGTACCAGCTCTAATTAAAGAATTTGAGTACAAATCTTCGATGCAAGTTCCACGACTTGTTAAAATTTCTTTAAACCAAGGAATAGGTTCTGCTATTGCTGATAAAAAGCAAATTGATAATGGAATCGACGAAATGACAATGATAGCTGGTCAAAAAGCTGTTCCTACTAAATCTCGTAAAGATATTTCAAATTTTAAATTACGTAAAGGAAATCCTGTTGGAGTTAGAGTTACGTTAAGAGGCGAAAAAATGTACGAATTTTTAGATAGACTTGTTTCAGTTTCAATTCCACGTGTAAGAGATTTTAGAGGAATTAATGATAAAGGCTTTGATGGTAGAGGAAACTATACTTTTGGAATTACCGAGCAAATCATTTTTCCTGAAATAGCAATTGATAAACTAAGCAAAATTAGTGGTATGGATATAACTTTTGTTACTACAGCCCCTAACGATAAAGAAGCTTTAGCTTTATTGAAACAATTTGGATTACCTTTTAAAAACCAAAATAAACAACAATAAAATGGCAAAAGAGTCAGTCAAAGCAAGAGAAATAAAAAGACAGAAATTAGTTGTCAAATATGCTACTAAAAGAGCTGCTTTAAAAGAAGCCGGTGATTATATCGGTTTACAAAAATTGCCTAAAAATGCATCTCCAGTTAGATTGCACAATAGATGCAAATTAACCGGCAGACCAAAAGGCTACATGCGTCAATTTGGAATTTCTCGTATCAACTTCAGAGAAATGGCTTTAGCAGGTTTAATTCCAGGCATTACAAAAGCAAGTTGGTAAATTAATTTATAAAAATAATAATTTAATACAATATAAAATGGTCACTGATCCTATAGCAGATTACTTAACAAGAATCAGAAATGCCGTGATGGCAAAACACAGGGTTGTTGAGATTCCTTCGTCAAAACTTAAAAAAGAAATGACTAAAATCTTATTTGAAAAAGGTTATATCTTAAACTATAAATTTGAAGAAGAAACTTTACCACAAACCATAAAAATAGCATTAAAATTTCATCCTGTAACCAAAATATCGGCAATTAATAAATTACAAAGAATTAGTAGCCCTGGTTTAAGAAAATATGTTGGTGCCGAAGATTTACCAAGAGTAATGAATGGTTTAGGTATTGCAATACTTTCAACATCACATGGTGTGATGACAGATAAAGAAGCCAAAACCAAACATATTGGTGGTGAAGTTTTATGTTACATAAGCTAATAGAGGAGAAATAAAAATGTCAAGAATAGGGAAATTACCAATTCAATTGCCAAAAGGCGTTACAATAACTGTTTCTGATAAAAATCTTGTAACTGTTAAAGGACCTTTAGGAACATTAGAGCAAAACATAGACCCAGCAATTACGGTAAATGTTAATGAAGCAGATGCTCAAATTACGATAGAAAGACCAACTGACCAAAACAGACACAGAGCTTTGCATGGTTTATACAGATCTCTTGTATTTAATATGGTAAAAGGCGTTTCTGAAGGATTTACTTCAGTTCAGGAAATTATTGGAGTTGGTTACAAAGCATCAGCAGAAGGTCGAGTTTTAGAACTTGCTTTAGGATACTCACATAATATATTTATGGAACTTCCAGTAGAAGTAAAAGTTGAAACCACAGCAGAAAGAGGAAAAAATCCAACAATTATCTTAAAATCACACGATAAACAATTGTTAGGTCAAGTTTCTACAAAGATTCGTTCTTTGAGAAAACCAGAACCATACAAAGGAAAAGGTATCAGATTTATGGGTGAAGTTGTTAGAAAGAAAGCCGGTAAAGCAGCATCAAGTAAATAAAAATTAACAATATATAAAATCCTAAAAGGATGGCACTAAAGAATAGAAAAGAATTCAGAAGATTTCGTATCAAAAAAAGAATCAGAAAGGTGATTCTTGGTACTTCAGAAAGACCAAGATTATCAGTTTTTAGAAGTAATAAAGAAATCTATGCCCAAATTATTGATGATTCAAATGGTACTACAATTACCACTGCATCAACAATGGAAAAATCATTTGCTGACACAAAAGTTACCAAAATTGAAAAATCAAAATTAATTGGGCAAACAATAGCACAAAGAGCCTTAGAAGCAGGCATCAATACTGTTGTTTTCGATAGAAATGGTTATTTATATCACGGAAGAGTGAAAACTTTGGCTGAAGCAGCTAGAGAAGGCGGTTTAAAATTCTAATATATTATGGCAGATATAAACAAAAGAGTAAAATCTAGCGAAGTCGAATTTAAAGACAGATTAGTTAGTATAAATAGAGTAACCAAAGTTACTAAAGGTGGTAGAACCTTCAGCTTTTCAGCAATTGTTGTTGTTGGAAACGAAAATGGAGTAGTAGGTTATGGTTTGGGTAAAGCCAAAGAAGTAACAGCCGCTATTGCTAAAGGTGTTGACGATGCTAAGAAAAATTTAGTTAAAGTTGCAATTCTTAAAGGTACATTACCTCACGAACAACTTGGTAAATATAGTGGTGCAAAAGTTTTTCTAAAACCAGCAGCTCCTGGTACTGGTGTTATAGCCGGTGGTGCTATGCGTGCAGTATTAGAAAGTGTTGGCGTTAGAGACGTACTTGCAAAATCTAAAGGCTCATCAAATCCTCATAGCGTAGTAAAAGCTACTATTGATGCTTTGGTTCAGCTTAAAGATCCATACATGGTAGCAAAAATGAGAGGTATTGAATTAGACAAAGTTTTTAACGGTTAAATAATACCCCAAAAAAAAGTAAGCAATGAAAAAAGTTAAAATAAAACAAATCAAAAGCGGTATTGGAAGACCTGCACGTCAAAAACGCACTTTAGTTGCATTAGGTATTAAAAAAATGCAACGTGAAGTTGAAAAAGAATTGACACCGCAAGTAGAAGGAATGATCAATAAAGTGAAACATTTATTGAGCGTAGAAGAAATTAAGTAATAAACGATTAACTATTAAGATATTATGGATTTAAGTAATCTTAAACCGGCAAGAGGTTCAGTAAAATCATGCAAAAGAATAGGTAGAGGTCAAGGATCAGGTAAAGGCGGTACTGCTACAAGAGGTAACAAAGGTGCTCAATCAAGATCTGGCTATTCTCGCAAAATTGGTTTTGAAGGCGGTCAAATGCCTATTTACCGAAGAGTACCAAAATTTGGTTTTAAAAACATCAACCGTAAAGAATACAATGGTATTAACATTGATACTTTGCAAAAATTAGCTGAAACTAAAAATTTAAAAGTTATAGATTTAGATATTTTAAAAGAAAATGGTCTTATTTCTAAAAACGACTTAGTAAAAATTTTAGGAAGAGGCGAATTAAAAGCTAAATTAGAAGTAACAGCTCATGCTTTTACTGAAACAGCTAAAAAAGCAATAGAAGCTAATGGTGGTGTAGCAACAACTATATAACTCACATTACATGAAAAGATTTATACAGACAATAAAAAATATCTACAAAATTGAAGAACTACGCAAGCGTATTATTTATACCATTGGTATTATTTTAATATATCGTTTTGGTTCTTATGTAGTATTACCAGGTGTTGATCCAAGTCAATTAGGTGCCTTACAAAGTCAAACAAGTGATGGAATTTTAGGCTTGTTGAATATGTTTTCAGGAGGTGCATTTTCTAATGCCTCTGTATTTGCATTGGGTATAATGCCTTATATTTCTGCTTCTATTGTAATTCAATTGTTGGGTATGGCAATACC
>CAYTJB010000011.1:17365-21405 GCA_964437995.1 uncultured Bacteroides sp.
TTTCCAAAAATTACAAAAAGAAGGTGAAAGCGGACGTAAAAAGATAAATCAGTTAACACGTTATTTAACCGTGATTATTACTGGTTTTCAAGCTCCAGGTTATATTGCAAACTTAGTTCATCAATTAGGTAATATGCCAACTGCTATTGCTCCATTTAATGGTACTCCTCCGACTATGTTTTTTTGGGTTTCGTCGGTAGTTATTTTAATTGCTGGTACATTATTTGTAATGTGGATGGGCGAAAAAATTACCGATAAAGGTATTGGAAATGGTATTTCAATGATAATTATGGTTGGTATTATCGCAAGATTACCTTTTGCTTTATTTGGTGAATTTATATCAAGAATGGAAGAACAAGGCGGTGGTTTAGTCATTTTCCTTGTTGAATTGGTTGTTTTAGTTCTCGTAATTTTAATTACAATATTATTGGTGCAAGGAACTCGAAAAATTCCTGTACAGTATGCTAAAAGAATTGTTGGAAACAAGCAATACGGCGGTGTACGTCAATATATACCATTAAAAGTAAATGCAGCAGGTGTAATGCCTATTATTTTTGCACAAGCTATTATGTTTATACCTATTACCTTAGCGGGATTTGCAGCATCAGATACTTTATCTGGTTTTGTATCTATATTTTCTGATTTTAACGGTTTTTGGTATAATTTTGTATTTGCAACTATGATTGTTGCCTTTACCTATTTTTATACAGCTGTTACGATTAATCCAAACCAAATGGCTGAGGATATGAAAAAGAATGGTGGATTTATACCAGGTATTAAACCAGGTAAAAAAACTGCTGAATTCTTAGATGAAGTTATGTCGAGAATAACCTTACCGGGTTCGTTATTTTTAGCTTTTGTAGCTATTATGCCTGCTATTGTTAGATTATTTGGTGTTAACTCTCAATTTGCTCAGTTTTACGGTGGAACTTCCTTGCTTATTTTAGTAGGGGTTGTACTTGATACATTACAACAAATTGAAAGTCATTTATTAATGCGTCATTATGATGGATTAACAAAATCGGGTAGAATAAAAGGCAGAACTTCTACAGGCATGACTGCTTAATATTGCTTATAATTTTTTGAATGATTTATTATAAGACAGAAGAAGAAATAGAATTAATAAGAGAAAGTTCTTTACTTGTTGGTAAAACCTTAGCAGAAATTGCTAAACATATTAAACCAGGCGTAGAAACCTTGTTTTTGGATAAAATAGCTGAAGATTTCATTAGAAGTCATGGCGCTGTTCCAGGATTTAAGGGCTACAATGGTTTTAAACACACTTTGTGTATATCGGTAAACGATGAAGTAGTTCATGGAATACCAAGCAAACGAATACTACAAGACGGTGATATTGTTTCAGTAGATTGTGGTACATTGAAAAATGGTTTTTATGGTGATTCGGCTTACACATTTGCAGTTGGAACTGTAAGTGAAGAAAAACTTAAATTAATGGAAGCCACCAAAGAGTCACTTTATAGAGGCATTAATGCAGCTATCGAAGGCAAAAGAGTAGGTGATATTGGTTACGAAATACAAAGTTATGTTGAAAGTTTAGGATATTCTGTTGTAAGAGATCTTGTAGGACACGGACTGGGAAGAAAACTTCATGAAAAACCCGAAATACCAAATTATGGGAAACAAGGAACAGGCATGAAATTACAACTGAGTTTGGTTATTGCAATTGAGCCTATGATTAATTTAGGAGTACGCAATGTAATACAAGAACGCGACGGTTGGACCATTAGAACAGCAGACCGATTACCATCAGCCCATTACGAACATAATGTGGTAGTAAGAAAAGGGAAAGCTGAAATATTATCAAGTTTTGAAGAAATTGAAAAAGTATTATCAACTATAAATAAATAAGCGTAGCTAAATGGCAAAACAAACATCAATTCAATTAGACGGAACGGTTACCGAATCGTTAGGAAACGCTATGTTTCGCGTTGAATTGGAAAATGGACATGTTATTACAGCTCATATCTCAGGTAAAATGCGTATGCATTATATCAAAATATTACCAGGTGATAAGGTACAACTTGAAATGTCGCCTTACGATTTATCAAAAGGAAGAATAACATTCAGGTATAAATAATAATAAAATTAATAACAATGAAAGTTAGAACATCTGTTAAAAAAAGAACTCCCGACTGCAAAATAGTTCGCAGAAAAGGCGTAATTTATGTTATCAATAAAAAGAATCCAAAGTACAAACAAAGACAAGGATAAACAAAATAATTAATCTGTAAAATACAAATCATTTTATGGCAAGAATTGCAGGAATAGATTTACCGAAAAATAAACGAGGAGAAATAGGTTTAACTTATGTATTTGGCATAGGAAAAGCTTCTGCTCAAAAAATTTTAAACGAAGCCGGTATCGACGTAAACAAAAAAGTTAACGATTGGAATGATGATGAGCAAAACGCTATACGTACCATCATCAACGATTCATTCAAAGTAGAAGGTGCGCTTCGTTCAGAAGTACAACTAAACATCAAACGTCTTATGGACATTGGATGCTACCGAGGAATCAGACATCGTTTAGGATTACCTTCAAGAGGTCAAAGCACTAAAAATAATGCAAGAACCAGAAAAGGTAGAAAGAAAACTGTTGCTAACAAGAAAAAAGCACCTAAAGGTTAATAATTAGTTTTAATTAGAATAATTAAGAAGTTTAAATAAATAGTAAATATGGCAAAAACTGCTAAAGTTACAAAAAAAAGAGTTGTAAAAGTAGAACCAATGGGTAAAGCATTCATCAATGCTTCTTTTAACAACATTATTATTTCATTAACAAATAATGCCGGGCAAGTTATTTCTTGGGCATCTGCTGGAAAAATGGGTTTTAGAGGTTCTAAAAAGAACACTCCTTATGCTGCACAAATGGCAGCAACCGATTGCTCAAAAGTTGCTTTCGATTTAGGATTACGTAAAGTGAAAGCTTATGTAAAAGGACCTGGTGCTGGTAGAGAATCAGCAATCAGAACCATTCATGGAGCTGGCATTGAAGTTATGGAAATACAAGACGTAACGCCTTTACCACACAATGGTTGCAGACCTCCTAAAAGAAGAAGAGTTTAATAGGAGTCAAGATTTTTTAAGAATAATTTAAGAATCATTATAACAATATAAAGATTATGGCAAGATATATAGGGCCAAAAACCAAAATAGCAAGAAGATTTAAAGATCCAATTTTCGGACCAGATCGTTCTTTTGAAAAAAAGAATTATCCTCCCGGACAACATGGTGCCAACAAAAGAAGATCAAAACAATCAGAATATGGTCTTCAATTGCAAGAAAAACAAAAAGCTAAATATACTTACGGTATTTTAGAAAAACAATTTAGAAACGTATTTCATAAAGCTGCCCATAAAAAAGGTATTACCGGTGAAAATTTGTTGCAACTAATTGAATCAAGATTAGACAATGTAGTTTATCGTTTGGGTATTGCTCCTACCAGAAGTGCTGGTCGTCAATTGGTTTCGCACCGTCATATTACCGTGAATGGAAAAGTAGTAAATATTCCTTCTTATTCATTAAAATCAGGTGATATTATTGCAGTTAGAGAAAAATCAAAATCAATGGAATCAATTACTAATTCTGTTGCTTCGAGAGTAAATCAAAATTCATGGTTAGAGTGGGATGTAAACACCTTAACAGGTAAATTCCTTAACTATCCTGAGAGAGATGAAATTCCTGAAAACATCAAGGAACAACTCATCGTCGAATTGTACTCTAAATAAGATTGATTGCAATTTTTGTAGTAAAATTTTTAAAATTGTTGTTATAATCTTCAACAATTTATTTATAAAAATCAGAAAAAAATAACTAAATGGCAATATTAGCTTTTCAAAAACCTGACAAGGTTATAATGATAGAAGCAGATGATTTTCAAGGTATATTTGAATTTCGTCCTTTAGAGCCCGGCTACGGTATTACAGTAGGAAACGCATTGCGTCGTATATTGTTATCCTCTTTAGAAGGATTTGCAATTACTACTATTAAAATCGAAGGCGTTGAGCAAGAGTTTTCTTC
>CAYTJB010000011.1:21415-25811 GCA_964437995.1 uncultured Bacteroides sp.
TTAAAGGTGTTGTTGAAGATGTTACTGAAATCATTCTTAATTTAAAACAAATTCGATTTAAACGCCAAATCGAAAATGTAAGCAATGAAAGAATTCAAGTTAACATTTCTGGTCAAGACACATTTAAAGCTGGAGATATCAATAAGTTTTTAAATGGGTTTCAGGTATTAAACCCTGATTTAGTGATATGTAACATGGAATCTTCTGTTAAATTAAACATAGAGTTTACTATTAACAAAGGTAGAGGTTACGTACCTGCCGAAGAGAATAAAAATTCTAATGATGCTATTGGTACTATATGTATTGACTCTATTCATACTCCTATCAAAAATGTAAAATTTACAATTGATAGTTATAGAGTAGAACAAAAAACAGATTACGAAAAATTGATTTTCGAAATCCAAACCGATGGCTCAATTCATCCAAAAGAAGCGTTGAAAGAAGCTGCAAAAATACTTATTCATCATTTTATGCTTTTCTCTGACGAAAGAATTACATTGGATACAGAAGAAAAAGCAATTTCAGAAGAATTTGACGAAAACACACTTCATATTCGCCAACTGCTTAAAACAAAATTAGTAGATATGGATCTTTCGGTTCGTGCACTAAATTGTTTGAAAGCTGCTGAAGTTGATACCTTGGGCGAGTTAGCATCATTTAATAAAAACGATTTGTTAAAATTCAGAAATTTTGGAAAAAAATCTTTAACCGAACTCGAACAGTTGGTTAAAAGTAAAAATCTGGAATTTGGCATGAATGTAGCAAAATATAAATTAGATAAAGATTAATCGAAATGAGACACGGAAAAAAAATAAATAAATTAGGAAGAACTCATTCTCATAGAGTACACATGTTGGCTAATATGGCAACTTCTTTAATTCTTCACAAAAGAATTACTACTACTATTGCAAAAGCTAAAGCACTTAGAGTATATGTAGAACCATTGCTAAACAAAGCAAAAGATGACTCAACACACTCTCGTAGAACTGTATTTAGCTATTTACAAAGCAAAGAAGCTGTTACAGAATTGTTCAGAGATATTTCTGTAAAAATTGCCGACAGACCAGGTGGTTATACCCGTATTCTTAAAACTGGTAGCCGTTTGGGCGACAACGCTGATATGTGCATTATAGAATTAGTAGATTATAACGAAAATCTATTAAAAGCTAAAGAAGAAGCTACTTCTAAATCAAGCCGTAGAAAAAGAAGCAAGAAAACAACTACCGAAACTGCTGCTGCACAGCCAAAAACTGCTGCAAAACCAAAGCATGAAGAACCAAAAGTTGAAGAAACTGTAGTTGAAGAAGCCGTTGTAGTAGAAGATGTTGTGGTTGAAGAGCCTATTGTAGAAGAAACAGAAGAAACCATTACAGAAGATAATAAAGAAGAAGAAAAAGAAAACAAAGAAGTATAATTCTTATTTTTAATATACATTAAAGGATAAAGTTCATTGTACTTTATCCTTTTTTTTATTCATATAAATAATTTTTTATACTATCTTTGAAAAAGAAATCATTAATAAAAAATATAAACATGAGTGCAATATTAAATATTTTTGCAAGACAAATTTTAGATTCAAGAGGCAATCCAACTGTAGAAGTTGAAGTAATGACCAGCGAAGGTATAATTGGCAGGGCATCCGTTCCATCAGGAGCTTCCACAGGCATACACGAAGCAGTTGAGTTACGTGATGGCGATAAAAAACTTTTTTTAGGAAGAGGTGTCTTAAAAGCTGTTCAGAATGTTAATAAAACGTTAAATGAAGAATTAAAAGGCATGCCTGTTTCTGAGCAAATTGCTATTGACCAAAAAATGATTGAATTGGACGGAACACCCAATAAAGCCAATTTAGGTGCAAATGCAATTCTTGGAGTTTCTTTAGCAGTAGCTAATGCGGCAGCTCAAGAATCTGGGCAATATTTGTATCGCTACATAGGTGGTGTTAATGCCAATACGCTTCCTATTCCTATGATGAACATCATCAATGGTGGTTCTCATGCTGATAATTCGATTGATTTTCAGGAATTTATGATTATGCCTGTGGGTGCACCAACTTTTAGCGATGCTATTCGTATGGGTGCCGAAGTTTTTCACAATTTGAAAGACGTATTAAAAAAACAAGGTTATTCTACCAATGTTGGTGACGAAGGCGGTTTTGCTCCTAATTTGAAATCGAATGAAGAAGCTGTAACAGTTATTCTTCAAGCTATTGAAAAAGCCGGTTATAAAGCAGGGGAGGATATTTATATTGCTTTAGATCCGGCATCTTCCGAGTATTTTATTCCTGAAGAAAATGTTTATCACTTACATAAATCAACAGGAGATAAATTAACACCTGCTCAAATGGTTGATTATTGGGATAATTGGGTGAAAAAATATCCTATTATTTCTATTGAAGACGGTATGGCTGAAGATGATTGGAATGGCTGGAAAATGATGACCGATAGATTAACCCATAAAATTCAGTTGGTTGGCGACGATTTATTTGTTACTAATGTGGAAAGATTGCAAGATGGTATTAACAAAGGGGTTGCCAATTCAATTCTTATTAAGGTAAATCAAATAGGCACATTAACCGAAACCATCAATGCCGTTACAATGGCTTACCGTAACTCATACACAGCTGTTATGAGTCATCGCTCGGGCGAAACTGAAGATACTACCATTGCTGACTTAGCAGTAGCTTTAAATACAGGTTTAATTAAAACTGGTTCTGCCTGCCGTTCGGAACGTATTGCCAAATATAATCAGTTGCTCAGAATTGAAGAAAACTTAAGCGATGCAGCTATTTATTTGGGTAAGAATTTTAAATATGTGAAGTAATTTATCGTTAACTAAATAATTTAAAAACTGCAACAAAAAACTGCAAATTTTGCCAGACCTGTTAGCGTGCTTGCACCTGACAGTGTCAAAGAAGAAAAGTTTTACAAAAATACAAGGCAATGAAAAACGCCATGCTGTGAAGCACTGCTATTGAAATTGAAATGAATACAGGCGAAAACTGGCTGGTGGCGGATTAAAAAATAATTTTCTTAATTTTTAATAAATTCAACTTTATAATCTAATATTATTTTGTTAAAGTCTTTATCTAAAGTTGTTATTGTTAATCCATAATGCTTTGCAATAGCGGTTTGATAAGCATCATCAAAATACAAGTTGTATTTAATTGCAATATTTTTTATTGATTCGTAAGTATTTAGCGGAAGTCCAAGGATGCCAATTTTTGGTAAAACATCATTTAAGAAAATATAATATTGATCGTGCTTTTTTAATCGGAATAAGATTACACCAATGGAATGTAAGGAAAAATCAGAAATTGCAATTTTATCAATTTTGCTGATTAAATATATTTTACAGTTTTCGCTAAGTTCTTGTTTTAGGAAAATTTCAAGAAAAACATTTGTGTCAATTAAGTATTTCTCCATTCTTTGGCTTTATGTTGTAATTCTACCGAAGTATATTGATTTGAATAATCTGCTATTGCACCTTCCCATTCAAACTTTAAGTTATTGTTTTTAGCAAGACTTTTTCTTCTTGTCGAATATTTCTTTGAAATATAATCAACAAAATCAGCTACTTCTTTCTGTGCAAAATCGGGTAAATTTTGAAATTTGTTTAACAATATAACGGTATCCATTTTGTATATTTTATTTGTTGTAAAATTAATAAATTATTTTTATTCTTTTTAAAATATATTTCTTAATAAAACTATTGTCATCAGTCATCAGATGTGTTGCTATAAAAACTGCAACAAAAAACTTCATATTAATGTTTGAGTTCAAATTTAGGCAAACCTGACAGCGTGCTTGCACCTGACAGCGTCAAAAAAGAGAAAGAAACCTAATGTCTTGTTGAAATAATAGTGAGCAGATTATTTAACGTCAAATCTGTCAGGTTTTTAAAACCTGACAGATTTAGCTAAAAAAAGTGAGAGGGCGACTTGGAAGTTTACCCCCGAATTAAAATAGTCATATCCTTTAGGTTGAAGTAAATAATGACGCATAAGAAAAAAACTTGCCAAGCAAATTCAATTAGTTAAAATTGCAAAGTTTTACCTATAAATGTCTTTTCTATGACCTAAGTCAATGATATCTACAATGAGAATGTTGTCAAGAATTTCGTATATAATGCGGTAATTTCCGACTCGGATTCTACAGCCGTCTCTACCTTTTAATTTTTTGTAACCAATTGGTCTTGGGTTTTCTTCTAAATTTGTAATAGCTACAATAATTGGTGCTGCAATATGGTCGGAAAGTTTATCTAATTGTTTTTCAGCCAATTTAGATAATACAGCTGTATATTTAGGCATTTTTTTTTCTGTTTTTTATATAGTCAGAAAATAAAATACGTTGTCCGTCATCTTCTTTTTTTGCTTTATCATAAAGACAAATATCAG
>CAYTJB010000012.1:0-8330 GCA_964437995.1 uncultured Bacteroides sp.
GTAGTTACTTTAGATGGGCAAGGTGCTGATGAAGAATTAGCAGGATATAATTATTTCTTTGGCTTTTTGTTTAAAGACTTATTAACTCATGGTCGATTTGCTAAGTTTTGCAGCGAAATGTACTATTATTTTTTAATTCATCGCAGTTTAATGGGATTTAAGAGTTTTTTTTATTTTATGTTGCCGAAACGATTTCGTACTTTAGCACGAGTGCATCAAAAAGGATATATAAATCCTGATTTTGTTAAACAATATAAAAAAAATAACTCCATTGCTGGAAATATTTATGGTTCAAAAAGTTTAAAAGATGCTTTGCTTGACCACTTTGAATATAAGTTAGAACACTTATTAAAGTGGGAAGATAGTAATTCAATGTGTTTTTCGTTAGAATCACGCGTGCCATTTTTAGATTTTCGGTTGGTTGAAAAAACATTAGCTACATCAAGTGATTTAAAAATAAAAAAAGGAATGACCAAGCATATTTTGCGTGAAGCAATGAAAGGGATTTTGCCAGAAAAAATTCGCTTGCGTCGCGATAAAATTGGCTTTGATACACCACAAAATGAATGGTTTAGAGAACCTGCTTGGCAAAATATTGTAAACGAAGTACTCAACAGCCAATCATTCAAAAATCGAAGTTTAATTGACCCGCAAAAAGCTCAAGAACTATTTCAAAAACATTTGTCAAAAGAAGTAAATGTGTCAGATGAAATATGGAAATGGATACATTTGGAATTATGGTTTAGAGAATTTATAGATTAAAAGATTTTAAACTATCATCACAAACAGATTAATTTGAAGTTACAGTTGTTGAAAAAATACCTTTAATAAAAAGGAAAAAAGAAAATTAATAATAAATGATCAAAGTAACTATTATTGATTATGGAATGGGTAATCTCAATTCTGTAAAAAGAAAACTCAAGTTATTAGGAATAGATGCACTAATTTCATCAAATACTGAGGATATTTCTAAAGCAGATAAACTGATTTTACCAGGAGTAGGGCATTTTCAGAAAGCTGTGCAAAATCTTAAACAACTGCAATTATGGGACGTATTGAACGATGCGGTGCTTGTTCAAAAAAAACCAATCTTAGGGATTTGCTTAGGTATGCAACTAATGGCAACATACAGCGAAGAAGGAAATGAAAAAGGATTAGGTTGGTTTGATGCTGAGGTAGTTAGATTTCAAGTAAAAGATCATTTAAAATATAAGGTGCCACATACAGGTTGGAATCAAATAAAAAAGATAAAAGAAAGTCTATTGATGAAGAATATTCCAAATTTTTCAGAATTTTACTTTGTGCATGCCTATCATTTTAAATGTAATACCCTGTCAGATGGATTAAATGAAACGGATTATGAATATGTATTTACATCTGCTGTGGAAAAAGAAAATATTTTCGGTGTTCAATACCACCCTGAAAAAAGCTATGATATCGGCGAGTTATTGCTAAAAAATTTTATAGATTTGTAAAATGTTTAGACCCAGAGTTATACCGGTTTTGTTATTACGAAATCAAGGATTAGTTAAATCCATAGCTTTTAAGAATCATCGCTACATTGGCGATCCTATTAATGCTGTCAAAATATTTAACGATTTAAAAGCTGACGAACTTGTTTTTTTAGATATCTTGGCAACAAAAGAAAATAGATTAATTTCATTAGATTTTGTTAAAAGCGTTGGCGAAGAAGCAAATATGCCATTTTCTGTTGGTGGAGGAATAAAAACAATTGAAAATATTCGTGATATAATCGGTGCTGGTGCAGAAAAAGTAATTATAAATACTTTTGCTGCTCAAAACCCTGATTTTATCAGACAAGCTGCTGATACATTTGGTTCTTCTACTATAGTAGTTTGTATTGATGTTAAAAAGAAATTGTTTGGGAAAGAACTTGTGTGGATAATTAATGGAGAAAAATCAACTGGGTATAATCCTGTTGATTTTGCTAAATTAATGGAAGAAAAAGGAGCAGGAGAAATCATTATCCAATCTATTGATAAAGATGGAATAATGTGTGGATATAACATTGAATTGACAAAGAAAATATCCGAAGCTGTAAAAATTCCTGTAATCGCATTGGGTGGTGCCGGGAATATTCAACACATGAAGCAAGCCTATACAGAAGCTTTTGCTAATGGGTTGGCTGCTGGCAGTATGTTTGTTTATCATGGTGCCAGAAAAGGTGTGTTGATTAACTATATAGGAAAAAGTGAATTGAATTTCTAAATTGTAATTTTATGAGAGTATTAATCTCGTTAAATCACCCAGCACACTATTATGTGTTTAAATATACTGTAATTAATTTAAACAAACTTGGTATTCAAACAAAATACCTGATAAGAGAAAAAGATATTCTTGAAAAACTATTAAAAAGTGAAGGTGTTGATTATATAAAAATAAATGAAAAGAGAAATAGAAAAGCAACAGTATTTTCAGTAATTTCTAATGGAATAATAGAATTAGTAAAGCAAGACTTTAATCTTTTCCGATTTGTTTTAAAATGGAAACCTAATCTAATGATAGGAACAGATATAGCAATAACACATGTAGGGAAATTGCTTTTTATACCTTCATTTGTCTTTAATGAAGATGATTATGATATCAATAAATTATTTTGTAAATCTTCGTATCCTTTTGCCACTAAAATTATTGCTCCAAATATATGCTCAGTTGGATCTTATTTGTCAAAAAAAGTATCATATAATGGTATTCAAAAAATGGCATATTTACACTCCAAATATTTTCATCCAGAATATAACAAGATAAGTGAATATGTTGCAGGCTATGAAAGGTATTTTATTATTAGGTTGGTTAGTTTAACTTCTGGGCATGATATTGAAGGGGAACATAGTGGATTAAATGAAGATTTAATTGATAGGATTATTGAAAAGCTTGAACCACTTGGGAAAATAATTATTAATAGTGAAGGATTAGTAAATTCAAAATATGAAAAGTATATTTTAAAGCTTGATGCTAATAAAATGCATCATTTGTTAGCATTTGCTGATATTTTTATTGGAGATAGTCAAACAATGTGTGCTGAAGCAGGTTTATTAGGAACACCATTTATTAGATTTAATGATTTTGTGGGAAAAATCGAATACTTAAATGAAATTGAGAATAAATATCAACTTGGGTATGGGGTAAAAACAATTAATCCACAACAAGTTATGGAGTGTATTAATATGATTTTAGAAATACCTGAATTTAAAAACGTTTGGAAAACCCGAAGAAAAAAAATTTTTGAAGAAAAAATTGAAGTAACTCAATGGTATACAGATTACATCGTTAGTTATTTATATAGGAAAAAATAAAATGAAAATAGTTTCTGTAGTTGGAGCAAGACCAAATTTTATGAAAATTGCACCATTTATACGTGCAATAGATAGTTATAATCTACATAATAAATCAAGGAAAATCGAACATGTTTTAGTACATACAGGGCAGCATTATGATGCTCGAATGTCAAATGCTTTTTTTAATGAGTTAGGTATTCCAGAACCAGAAATTAATCTTGAAATTGGTTCTGGAACACATGCTGAACAAGTAGGTTATACAATGATTTCTTTTGAAAAAATACTAAGAGAAATCCAGCCAGATTGGGTTGTTGTTGTAGGAGATGTAAATGCGACATTGGCTTGTTCTGTTACAGCAAAAAAGGAATTGATTAAATGCTGCCATATTGAAGCTGGACTAAGATCTGGCGATTTAGGCATGCCAGAAGAAATAAACCGATTAGTAACAGATAAATTATCAGATTTATTATTAACTCCAGATGTAATTTCTTCAGAAAACCTAAGAAAAGAAGGTGTGTTAGAAAATAAAATTGTTTTCGTAGGTAATATTATGATTGACACACTTGAGTATAATAAAGATAAAGCTTGCAATCTAAAATTCAAAGACATTCTAATAACTAATGTTATTGAAGAAAATGTAAAAAAACTTGATTTTTTTGAGAAAATTGATAAATATGGATTAATTACTATGCACCGTCCTTCAAATGTTGACAATAAATTAATATTTACATTAATTATTAATTGGTTAATTTTTGAAGCATCTAATAAAATTCCACTAATTTGGCCTATTCATCCCCGCACAGTTAAACAGGCTCAAAAGTTTGGTTTATGGGAAAAACTTATCAATGCGGAAAATTTGCTTTTGTTATATCCAATTGGATATTTAGAAATGCTCAAATTAAATATGAACGCAAAACTTATGCTTACTGACAGCGGTGGACTCCAAGAGGAATGCTGTGTTTTAGGAACCCCGTTTTTAACATTAAGATGGAATACCGAAAGACCCATTACTCTTTTAGAATATGGAGGTGCAGGATACTTAGTTGGAAATAATATAGATAACATAAGAAGAGATTTTGATAAAATTTTAAAAGAAGATAGAATGCCAAAACGTCCTGAACTTTGGGATGGAAACACTGCTGAGAGATGTTTGGAAGCAATATTTAAATATAATTAAAAACTTATTTATGGAAATAAAACAATTTCAATACAAAGCAAATAAGATTTGTACTCGTTGTATTATGGACGATACTGTACAAGGAATAACTTTTGATGAAAACGGAGAATGTACTTTTTGTAAAATTCATGATGAATTGGAGGTAAAATTTCCTTTAAACGAACACACAACAAAAGAACTTGAACATCTTATAACAAAAATAAAAAAAGATGGTAAAGGCAAAAGATACGATTGTGTTTTAGGTGTAAGTGGTGGAAGAGACAGCACCTATACACTTTATACTGCAGTAAAAATGGGGTTGCGACCATTAGCTGTTCATTTTGATAATGGATGGAATTCTGACTTAGCTGTACAAAATATCAAAAATGTATGTAAAAAATTAAATGTCGAATTATACACGCATGTTGCAGATTGGGAAGAGTTTAAGGATATGCAACGAGCATTTCTTAAAGCTTCAGTTCCCGATGCAGAAGTACCTACCGATTGGGTTATTTTTTCAGTATTATTTAAAGCAGCCAATGATGAAGGTGTAAAATACATTATACATGGTCATTCTTTTCGTACCGAAGGTACCACGCCATTAACCTGGACATATATGGATGGTAAATATGTTAATTATATTCAAAAACATTTTGGCACAAGAAAAATAAAATCTTTTCCGGTAATGAATATGTTCAACTATTTGTATTATACATTTATAAAAAAAATAGTACAAGTTCGATTGCTTTACTATATTCCTTACGATGAAAATGTAATTTTAGAAATGCTAACAAATGAAGTGGGATGGCAAAGTTATGGAGGAAAACACCATGAATCAAAATATACCGGGTTTTTCCAATCCTTTATTCTTCCAAGAAAATTTAATATTGATAAGCGGAAACTGCATTATTCTTCATTAATAAGATCGGGTCAATTAAGTAGAGATACTGCATTAGAAAAAGTTCATATTGACCCTTATATTGGAGGTAACGAAACGTTGGAGTATTGCTTAAAAAAACTTGATTTTACACATCAGGAATTTGAAGCTATCATGAATGGAAAACCAAAATTATTTTTGGATTATAAATCTTACTATTCGTTGGTAAGGTCAATTGAAAAGCCCATTAAGTGGGGAACAAAAATTGGTGTTATCCCAGATACTGTTTATCGTAAATTTTTTAAATTCAACATTTAACAAAAAAACAACTTTGATGAATTTCGATTTCACTAATAAAACATTTTCAGTTTTTTTGTTAAAACTTTTGTACGAATATAAAACTTTTGACAAAATTGAAAATATTTTAACCGCCAATAACCAAACAGATAAATTGGTTTTTCTACGTCATGACGTTGATAAAAATCCTGCAAATGCACTTAAAGTTGCAAAATTAGAGCATGAAATGGGTATTTGTGGAACATATTACTTTAGGACACACTCCGCAGTGTTTAAGCCTGAAATAATAAGACAAATAGCTGATTTGGGTCATGAAATTGGTTATCATTACGAAGATTTTTCTAACTGTCATGGCAATCCTGAAAAAGCGATAGTTTTGTTTCAAAAGAATTTGGCTAAACTAAGAGAAATTACACCTATTTCCACTATTTGTATGGATGGTTGCCCTCTTTCAAAATACAATAATCTTGATTTATGGAAGTATTACAATTATAAGGACTATGGAATTGTAGCAGAACCTTATTTGGATATTGATTTTAATAAAGTTTTGTATCTGTCTGATACAGGAAGAGGTTGGAACTTAATCAAATACAGTATCAGAGATAAAGTTAAAAATCCATTTAACTATCATGACAAATCTACAGCCGAACTTATAAAAGACATAGTAGCAAGCAAACTACCTAGTCAAATAATGATTACAATACATCCGCAGCGTTGGCATGCTACTTTTTTCCCTTGGATTAGAGAGTTAATTGTTCAAAATTTAAAAAACCAAATAAAACGTTTAATTATAAGTTATAAGCAGATTGCTACTAAAAACCATCTATAAAAAAGTGAGTTTCTTTCAATCAGAAAAATATTATAATTTACTAAAAGGGCTTCCACATATAGAACCATTTATTTTTAGACCCCATAATTCTAATGGAGATTTAGTAAATCTTATTACAGGGATTCATTATAATTATATAAGTGCAATAAAGCGATTGTTTGCTTCGAGGATTGTTATTATTGGGGAACCTGCCTCCGCAACCAAATTACAAAGTAACATTGATTGGCAATTCAGAAAACAAACCAAATGGAACAACAGTATTTATACTGAACTTAGGCTTATTGAACCACCTAAAAATTTAAACTTTATTGCCCAACTTCCTTACTCTTTTGTTAGCAATTATATGAATATTTTGGTAGATACAACATTATCTCCCGAAAAATTGTTTTCCAATTTATCTAATTCAAAAAAGCGTCAGGTCAGTTCCAGTTTAAATGCTGGGGCTGTTGTTCGTCCGGCACAAAGTGAAGAAGAAGTTAAAGACTTTTACAAAATTACAAACGAGTTATATAAAAAAAAAATTAAAAAACCATTAATTCCTCAAGAGGTATTTCTTCGAATTTTTAGAGATAAAAGTTTAGGAGAAGTGCTGTTGGTTTATTTTGATAACAAGGTTGTAGGAGGTATGTTATGTCCTTTTTATGAAAAAGATGAAATTTACGAATGGTACATTGCCAGTTTAGATTTAGAGATGAAAACATATAAAGTATACCCAAGTGTACTCGTTACTTGGGAAGTAATAAAATATGCCTCTGAAAATGGATTTCGTCAGTTTAATTTTATGGGAGCCGGAAAACAAAGCAACTATTATGGAGTTAGAGAATTTAAAATGCAGTTTGGTGGTAAATTAGTAGAAGCTCCTCGTTATTTTTTTATTCACAAACCATTACTTTATAAGTTAGGAAAGTTTGCAATTAGAATGGGTTTAGGATATAGGTTTATTTAAAAAACCACACTAAATATCAAATATTTATAATACATTTTAAACATAATGAATAAAAACTCTATTCGTTTTTTATTAATTGATATACTTATTATAACGGTATCCTTTTTGTTCTTTATTTGGATAAAACCAGCATCAATTAGATTATATCTGCCAGCATATTATCCATTATTTATTTCATTTTTAATAATTTGGATTCCTATATCTATAGCATCTGGCAAATATACTTTCAAAAAGAAAACAACACTAAACGATTATCTTTTCCCTGTTGCTAGTTCAACAATGATAATATTGGGAGTAATTGCAATTTTTATATTTTTTCTGCAATATTTTTTCTTATCAAGACTAATCGTATTTGGAACGGTTCTTTTAACTGGCTTTTTCGAGTTGATATTGTTTACGCTTTACTATTATTATCGCCAGCTAAACCGTCGTTCTGATGTTTTGGAAGATATAGAGAAATCTTTTGCCATATCATCAGAATCTGATTCCATACCAAAGGATATACATAGCCCAAAGAAAAAAACAGATTATCCGTTATCGTACTACAAAGACCTCATTATACAGGAAACTAAGCCTGAAATATATGATTTTTTTGCAGAAAATATTGATTCTTATTATAATCATACCCTTACCGTAGCAACCACAAGCAGTTTTAATATTGATGTTGTCCCTAATGATTATTACCAAAACATTATTAATCTTAGCGAGATTAATGATATAAAACGTGTTAATAGATTTTTTGAATCCATAAACAAGAAATTGCCTATAGGTGGTATTTATATAAATTGTGTTATAACCAACGAAATAAAGAAAAAAAAGTTTTTTAAATCGCTTCCCCCTATTATCAGTCATTTTTGTTATTTTTTTTACTTTATTTTCAAGAGAGTATTTCCCAAAATTCCTTTTACTAAAAAAATCTACTTCTT
>CAYTJB010000012.1:8340-11345 GCA_964437995.1 uncultured Bacteroides sp.
TTTATTACCAATGGTTACGACAGATCTCTTTCGAAAGCAGAAACCTTTGGGAGGTTGTATTCATGTGGTTTCGAGGTAGTTGCTGATTATCCATCAGATGAATTGCTTTATTTTGTTGCAAAAAAAACGAAATTGCCCAATTTTGATAACAATCCTACTTATGGTCCATTAATTAGTCTTAAACGTGTTGGTAAAAAAGGTAAAATTATACATGTATATAAATTGAGAACAATGTTTCCTTATGCAGAGTATTTGCAAGAATATGTTTATAAAATAAATTCACTGCAAGAAGGAGGTAAGTTTAAGAATGATTTTAGGATATCTACAGCTGGAAGAATTTTTAGAAAATTTTGGTTAGACGAATTACCCATGATTTTTAATTTATTAAGAGGCGATCTTAAAATAGTTGGTGTAAGACCACTGAGCCGTCATTACTTGAGCCTTTACTCAAAAGAGCTTCAGGAATTACGTTTAAAGCACCGACCAGGTCTTATTCCACCGTTTTATGCCGATATGCCTAAAACGCTTGATGAAATAATGGATTCTGAAATAAAATACTTGAATGCTTACGAGAAGCATCCTTTTATTACAGATTGGAAATATTTTTGGAAAGCAATGTATAATATTATTATTAAACACGAACGGAGCAAATAATAGTTTGCCTGTTTCAAAAAATCACGAACTATTGTAGTTGAATTCTCTATGTATGGTTGCTTATTAATATGTCAATGAAAAAAATACCATTTTATATTTTAATACTTTTTCTCAAAATAACGCCAATACTTTCTTTTGGACAATTTATTCCTGTTTCTCCAAAACAGAGTAATGTTTATTCTTTTTTAAATGAACTAAATTCGGAGGGTTTTATTAATGCCGATTTAAGCGTAACTCCTTTGTCAAGAAATCTGATTTCGGATTATTTAACAATTGCCCCAAACATTATTTCTAAGTTAAATAAACGCCAGCAAGAGGAACTATATTTTTATCAAAGTATTTATAATGTTGATACATCTGATTTTTCAAACGATTGGACTCAACTATTAAATAAATCTAAGCGAAATAATTTAAAACGCTACGATATGTTTTACTACCATGATAGTGTTTTTACTTTTTCGCTTAACCCAATTATTGGATATTCTTATCAAACTACAAATTCTACTGTAAATTATAAACGAAGAAGTGGTGCTTCTGCTTATGGTACAATAAAAAACTGGTCGCTTTGGGTAAATTTAAGAGATAATTACCGAAAGATTTTAACAAATAAACCTAATTATCTTACCTCTGAAACAGGAGCATCAATCAAGCCAAATAATAATGGTGGTGGAGATTTTGAAGAAATTAACGGTGGTATTGCGTATAGTAATAAATGGGTTATATTTTCATTAATGAAAGATTTTGTAACTTTGGGGAAAAACTTGAATGGTTCAAATATTTTATCAGATAGGGCGCCTTCAATGCCTATGATTTTTTTGCAACTTAAACCAGCCAAATGGGTTACAATTAATTATATTCACGCATGGCTCGTTTCAGATGTTATAGATAGTTCTCAATCATTTAACTTTGCCAATGGTTATCGAACAGTAATGAGTCAAAAATATTTAGCATCCAATTACATAACATTTAAACCTCATCGAAAATGGAATGTTTCAATAGGAAATTCTATTGTTTATAGTGATATTGGTATCCAACCTGCTTATTTAATTCCTGTTATGTTCTACAAAGCTGTTGATCATTCATTAAATGGAATGTCAAATTTTACAGGTCAAAATGCACAAATGTTTGGCTCTTTTTCTACAACTGTTGTTCCTCATACATCAATATATTCTTCCTTATATTTTGATGAACTTAGCATTAAAAACATGACAAATAAAAATGCTCATTCAAATTTTTATAGCTTAAAAACGGGTGCTCAAATTTATAATTTTCCTTTAAAAAATCTTTCAGTTTGCTTAGAATACACGCGTACAAATCCGATTACATATAACCACTTTATTCCCACAACTACTTATGCTTCTAATGATTATACATTAGGTAATTATCTCAAAGATAATTCGGAAGAAATTTGGATTTCGGCTACTTATCAATATAAAAGGATTGATTTTACTTTAAGTTATTTGAATGCAAGGCATGGAGAAGATTACCCATATACAGGAAATGGTAATTCGGGCTTAGGCTTGCCTTTTATTGATAAAGTATATTGGAACAACAAAACTTTTAAGTTTGAAGTAATATCTTACCTTACAGAGTATTTAAAGTTTAATTGTGGTTTCTCAATAAGTAATATTTATGACAGCAAAGGAATATATACACCTTCTTATTTAATTGGGAGAAAAAACACTCTTTTTTTCGGACTTAATTATGAGTTATAATCATTGGTTGAAATGATAAAAAAGGATTTACAAAAATATTGTGAATCCTTTTTTATTTTCTGAGCATTTCTTTAATCGTTCTAATAATGCTATTTACATCAAAACCACATTCTGCTTGTAATTCGGCAATAGTGCCTTGTTCTATAAATTTATCTGGAACTCCTAATCTTTTTATTTCGGCAGTATAATGATTATCTGCAGCAAACTCCATTACAGCACTACCTAATCCTCCAATTATTACACCATCTTCCAATGTAATAATTTTAGTGTGTTTTTTAAAAACTTGATGCAACAAATCTTCATCTATAGGTTTTAAAAACCGCATATCATAAACTGCAACTTCAATATTTTCGTCTATAAGCAATTCAGCAGTTTTAATGGCTAAATTGCCAATGTGCCCGATAGAAATAATCGCAATAGCTGACCCTTCTTTAATAGTTTGTGCTTTACCAATTTGTAATTTCTCAAAAGGCATTTTCCAATCATACATCACACCTCTGCCTCTGGGGTAACGAATTACAAAGCACCCGGCATTATCAAGTTGAGCAGTAAACATCATATTACGCAACTCTTTCTCATTGAGCGGCGAAGCAATTGTTATATTTGGAATACTTCTAAAATAAGCCAAATCAAATA
>CAYTJB010000012.1:11355-24494 GCA_964437995.1 uncultured Bacteroides sp.
CATGATGCGTAGCTCCATCTTCGCCAACCAAACCGCCTCTATCTAAACAAAAAACAACATTTAATTTTTGTAATGCAACATCATGTACCACTTGGTCGAAAGCACGTTGCATAAATGAAGAGTAAATATTACAAAAAGGAACCATTCCTTGTACAGCCATTCCCGCCGAAAAAGTTACAGCATGCTGTTCTGCAATACCGACATCAAATGCCCTATCCGGCATTTTTTCCATCATGAGGTTTAAAGAGCAACCAGTTGGCATAGCAGGTGTTACACCAATAATTTTATCATTCATTTCGGCTAACTCAATAATTGTTTTACCAAATACAGTTTGATATTTTGGAGCTAATTTATCTTTGCATTCGGTAATAATAATTTCTCCTGTATCTCGGTCAAAAGTTCCCGGAGCGTGATATTTAGTAGGATCTTGTTCTGCTTTTTCGAGTCCTTTTCCTTTTTTTGTGATAACATGTAATATTTTGGGACCTGGAATATTTTTTAAATCTTTTAATAT
The DNA here is from genome assembly GCA_964437995.1 of uncultured Bacteroides sp. Lineage (GTDB taxonomy): Bacteria > Bacteroidota > Bacteroidia > Bacteroidales > JACABE01 > JACABE01. The sequence continues at coordinate 11,870 of CAYTJB010000012.1, forward strand.
TTTAGTAAGCCTTACAACGTCGTGTCCATCAACTGGACCAAAATACCTGAAATTTAAAGATTCGAAAAGATTACTTTTTCTTAATAAAGTAGTTTTTACAGCATTCCCAAGTTGTCTGACTATTGCTCGCGAACTTTTCCCATATCGGGTGCTCCCTCCCATAAAATGCCATACTTTATCTTTAAAACGATTGTACGATTTTGAGGTAGTAATTTTTGTGAGATACTCACTAAGTGCTCCTACATTTTTATCTATGGAAATGCCATTATCATTTAAGATTACAAGTAAATTGCTTTTCGCTACACCTGCATGATTTAAGGCTTCAAATGCCATGCCAGCTGTCATTGAGCCATCTCCTATTATGGCAACATGCTGTCTGTCGCTTTCATTTTTAAGTGCCGAAGCCACAGCCATACCTAAGGCAGCCGAAACCGAAGTAGATGAATGACCAACGCCAAAAGCATCGTATTCGCTTTCGCTCATCTTTGGAAAACCACTAATACCATGATACATCCGATTGGTGTAAAAAATATTTTTTCTGCCCGTAAGTATTTTGTGTGGATAAGCCTGATGTCCTACATCCCAAATAAGTTTATCATAAGGAGTATTAAAAATATAATGCAACGCAACAGTTAATTCAACCGTTCCAAGGCTAGAACCTAAATGACCCGGATTGTATGATACTACATCAATAATAAATCGCCTTAACTCTTCGCAAAGTTGAGGTAATTGATTTTTATCCAATTTTTTCAAATCAGCAGGATAATCTATTGACGATAAAAGTTTTCCGGGTTCAACATGCATTTAATTAAAAAATATAAAGGTTGTAAAATTTATTTAAAATTCTGCATTCTCCTGCTAGTGTTTTAGTTTTCATTATTAATAATTTCAAGTTTAGAATAATGAAATACTTTTGCTCTTTCAGGTTTTTCAGGCGTTTTTTGTTCATATGTCTTTGGAATTCCTTCTGTTTGATAAAACTGTCCTGTTAATCGTAGTTTTTTTTCAAAATGATCATTGGAGTAAAAACTGTCGGGAACTTTCAAGGCTGAGTTTGCGGGTTCAATAAATATACAGTCTTTCTCTTTTACTTCATAGTCAGGTTTGTTTTTATAATATTTGGTTTCAATAAAGTTAGGACAATCACAAGCCCAATTCATATATAATACTTCAATGGTTTCAATTTTTTCATTTAAATTTGAAGGTCTGTCGAAGATGGTTGGTGTCGAGCGTAAGTAGTTAATAGTAAAAGCAAGCCCAATCAGAAGTCCGATGAACAAAAGCCCCCCGAGTAAAAATCGTTTACTTATTTTCCTTGTTCTTGTAGTCATACACTTTGCTGGTAACTATTTGGCAAATTTACTTATAATTTTCTGATAAATTCTTAACGATAGTAATCTTTTGTTATTGTATAAGCTTATGCAATAATGCTACATATTTGCAAAAAGAGAGGCTGAAACCCAAGTATCAGCCTCTCTTTTTAGGTTTTTTGTGAAAAATTTATTGAGCTAATCTAACAGCTAAATCAACAATACGGTTTGAGTAGCCGGCTTCATTGTCGTACCACGAAACTACTTTAACAAAATTTCCACCCATTACTTGTGTTAATTGAGAATCGAAAATTGAAGAATGTTTATTGCCAATTATATCAACACTTACAATAGGGTCGATACAATATTCGAGTATGCCTTTCATCTGACCTTCGGCAGCAGCTTTCATAACTGCATTTATTTCTTCTTTTGTAGTATTTTTAGCTAATTCAACTGTTAAATCCACCACAGAACCATCAGGAGTAGGAACTCGCATTGCAAAGCCATCTAATTTTCCTGCTAATTCAGGAATTACTAAGCCAACAGCTTTTGCAGCACCTGTTTTGGTTGGAATAATTGAAACTGCAGCTGCTCTTGCTCTTCTTAAATCGCTGTGTGGTGAATCCAAAATAATTTGGTCGTTGGTATAAGAGTGAATAGTATTCATTAAACCACGAACAATACCAAAATTATCGTTTAATACTTTTGCAATTGGAGCCAAACAATTGGTTGTGCATGATGCATTTGATATAAATTGCATTTCCGGTTTGAGAATGCTATCGTTAACACCCAAAACAACAGTTGCGTCCACATCATCTTTATTATCAGCAGGTACGGTAAGTATCACTTTTTTTGCACCAGCAGTAATATGTTTGCCCATTTTTTCTTTGTTACGGAATACGCCTGTTGATTCAATTACAACATCTACACCTAATTCTTTCCATGGTAAATTTGCAGGGTCTCTTTCTGCATAAATTTTAATACGTTGTCCGTTTACAATAAGAACATCACCATCCACAGAAACTTCGCCTGGGAACCGACCATGTATGGAGTCGTATTTTAGTAAATGACCCAATGTTTTTGCATCGGTTAAGTCGTTTAAAGCTACAACTTCTATGTTTTCTTTTTGAATTAATCCTCTAAAGGTAATTCTACCAATTCTACCAAAACCATTGATAGCTACTTTAATCTTAGCCATAATATAATATTTTATAATTATTATTTTTGTTATAAAACGTATGTTTCAAAACGTACATTTTTACGCTTCAAAATTAATTATTTTATTTGAAAAAATCGATGAAAGTGTGAATGATTTTTATTATTGAAATTCTTCTAAAAACAAAAAGGAGGTTTTATTCAATAAAACCTCCTTTTAAAATATACAGAAAAGATATTTATCTTACAACTGTAATCGAGCCTGATTTTGAATGGTTTATGCCCGTAATATCTTTGTAAATAATTACATAGACGTACGTTCCGCTTGTAGCCAATGTATTATTTATTTTTCCATCCCACCCATCATTTATATTTTTTGATGTAAAAATAATCTTGCCCCATCTATCATATATATTCATTTCAAATTCCTGAACACCAATACTATAAGCTTTAAAAACATCATTTAAGCCATCATCATTGGGTGTAAAAGAATTAGGCATATAAAATGTTCCGTCAGGACGCACAATTACCCATGTATTAGCAGAATCAATACATCCAAAAGAATTTGTAACGATTACATTTACCATGTATCGTCCTGTATCCAAATCACTATAAGTATGGTAAAAACTTTGTTGTGTGGAACTTGTGCCATCACCTAACAACCAAAAATAAGTATTATTTCCGCCAGTTGCATCGTAAATACGAACAGTGGGTTCAAATACAGAAACAGGATTAGGATATACAACAATTTGAGGATTTGGCTGAGGGCTTACATTAACAACCACAGATGCAGTGTTTACACATGTATTCGTATCTGTTCCTTTAACAGTATATGTTGTAGATAATTTTGGGAAAACTACTGGATTTTCTAAAGTTTGTTGTCCTATTAAAGATAAATCCGTGATATTTGCTGTCCATAAATAGGTTTGAGCACCTGATGCTTGTAATATCGAAGAATCACCGAGACAAATAGTTGATGGCATTGATGTTGCTATTACCAGAGGTAAAGGATTTACAAAAACAGTAACAGTGTCATTGTCAGAAAAAATATCAGTAACTGTAACAATATAAGTGGTAGTAGTGGTAGGGCTAACATTAATAGTAGCCGTTGTATCTCCTGTATTCCATAAAAATAACGGATTACCAGGTAAAACGCTATATGCATGAAGTGTTACTGTTCCTCCTGCACATATTGTTGTATCGGGGCCTGCTCTTGCAAAATCACAATCAATAACAACTAATGCCGAATCGTTAGCAGTTTTTAAGCAAGCATCTGTAACTGTAATATTATACTGTGTTGTAGTTGTAAGTGTAGGGATAACCGTTGCGGTATTTCCAGCTCCATTACTCCAAGAGTATTGATAAGGTGGTATTCCATTAAGAGCTGTTACAGAAAGTGGAGTGTGATTATTGCACAAAGTAGTATCACCATAAGCAGTAGCCGTTAGAGAATCATAATTTTGGATGTTAAAAATTATCGTATCATAGATATTACCACATGGTTTTGTTTTAAAAATAAGTTTTATCGTTTCTGTTGGTTCTGAAATATGATCGTAAATAGGAGAAATAACAAGCTGAACAGAGTCGGAACCAGCTGGAATATAGAGTGTAGTAGGTAATAATGGATAATCAACACCATTGGTAGCTGTACCTCCTACCGAAATAATTGGGATTTGAATTAGAGAGGTTACATTGTATGGGTATTTAAAAGTTAAAATTAGATTGTTGCATCCTTCTATGGCATTTTGTGTGGATACTGTTGGCATAGAAAAATTTGTATCAATTGCTAATTGTGGACTACTGAAACTATTGGCTTCAAGAAATACCCATGAGTCTAAATTTCTATCGTTAGCATCTGCAATAACTAATTTTAAATGGTATTGGGTACAAGGAATTACTAATGCCCATGCAGTGAGCACAGTAGTCATACCATTGGCTTGTAAAGAAGAACCGCCAGTATTATTAACATAATATTGACAATTAACGCACGGTCCACTATTAGCTGATCCGTTATTAATATTATAAATGCTCACGGGAGTGGTTGTACCAGGTAATAATGCTATATTTTTATTAACGTAGTTTGGTCCTGTAGGGTTCATTCCTGAAATAAAAAAAGCAAAAACATCATTATAAGAAGGAACATACATAGGGTATTCATCTGAAGCAAAGACATATCTGAATTTTATAGTATCTGATAATGGAATAAAATCAAATTCTAAAATAGCAGCATCATTTAATGATGTTACACTTGAACTTACTATTGCTAATAAATCGGGATCGCTCATGTTGGGAGTTGAAGGAGATACTGCTGAAGTAGTATAACCTGTATTTGGTCCAGCAGCATCTGTAGCGTTTCCCGTCGCCATAATAAGACCATTATTAAAACCAAGATTCGTAGGAGTTGTTCCCGTAGTGAAAGAACCAATATTATTCCATGCTATTGGAGTAGTAGAACCGTTAAACTTCACATTACTAACCGTTACACCTGTTCCTACTAAAATATTTTGCACCAATTGCTGAGGCGTCATTCCTGAGGCAGAAACCACATTCAATTGTGCTTGAGACTGCATATAAAAACCTAAAATAAAAATAGTTAGAGATATTGATGTTTTTCGTAAACGCATAATAATATGATTTTTTAAAATAGAAATAAAGTTATTGGTTAATGATATGACAACTAAAAAAGCAAAATAGTTGCCCAATAATTTTTGTAAAAGTAAATTTTTTTGATTAATTTTCTTACTTTTACCATCAAAAAAAATCAAAAATAACATATCATTATGAATTATATAAATCAATACATTAGCGAAAACAAAGAAAGATTTTTAGAAGAATTATTTGGTTTAATTCGCATTCCATCTATTAGCTCCTTATCGGAAAACAAACCTGATATGCTAAAAGCTGCTGAATATTGGAAAGCAACTATCTTAAAAGCGGGTGCCGATAAAGCTGAAATAATGCCAACCGAAGGAAACCCAGTGATATACGGCGAAAAAATAATAGATAAAAACCTACCAACTGTTTTGGTTTATGCACATTACGATGTAATGCCCGTTGATCCTTTAGAGTTATGGAAAACTCCGCCTTTTGAACCTCAAATAATAGATGAAAAAATATATGCACGTGGTGCTGACGATGATAAAGGGCAAGCTTTTATGCACGCAAAAGCATTTGAACTAATGGTAAAAACCAATACCTTGCCTTGTAATGTAAAATTTATGATAGAAGGCGAAGAAGAAATCGGCTCACCAAATCTTCCCAAATTTTGCGAACAACACAAAGAAATGTTGAAAGCAGATATTATCTTGGTTTCCGATACTGGTATGATTGCTCAAGATATTCCATCTATTACTACAGGATTAAGAGGTTTAAGTTATATGGAAGTGGAAGTTACAGGACCAAACCGCGATTTACATTCAGGAATTTTTGGTGGTGCTGTTGCTAATCCAGCAAATATTTTAGCTAAAATGATTGCTTCTTTACATGATGAAAATAATCATATTACTATACCTGGTTTTTATGATGATGTATTAAAAATTAGCTTGGAAGAAAGAGCGGAAATGGCAAAAGCTCCATTTAATCTCGAAAACTATAAAAAAGCATTAGATATTAACAGTGAATGGGGCGAAAAAGGATTTTCTACAACCGAAAGAACCGGCATCAGACCAACGTTAGATATTAATGGTATATGGAGTGGTTATACTGGCGAAGGTGCAAAAACTGTACTTCCTTCAAAAGCTACGGCTAAAATTTCGATGCGATTGGTGGCAAATCAAGACAATGATAAAATTAGTGAATTATTCAAAAAATATTTTGAATCTATTACACCTGATTATGTAAAAGTTAAAGTTACGGCTTTGCACGGCGGGCAAGCTTATGTGTCGCCAATGACTATGCCTGCATACAAAGCTGCCGAAAAAGCATACACCGAAACTTTTGGCAAAAAGCCAGTTCCAACTCGTAGTGGTGGCAGTATTCCTGTAATTGCTGAATTTGAGAGAATATTAGGTATAAAATCTATTTTGATGGGATTTGGTTTAGAGTCAGATGCAATTCACTCACCCAACGAAAATTACCCATTGTTTAATTTTTATAAAGGAATAGAAACAATAACTTACTTTTATAAATTCTATGTTGAATTAAGCAAATAAAAGTCGTATATTTGCAATTTAAACTAAATTTCTTATTTATAAATTAAATACTTAAACTCATGAAAAAAATATTTTTATCAATTGGATTCTTGTTACTAACAAATATTTTATTTGCTCAAGGTCCAATATCAAAAGGGCAAATTCAACTAAACGCTGGTGTTGGATTTTCAAGTTGGGGCATGCCTGTTTACGTTGGGTTTGACTATGGTGTTCATCCAGACATATCAGTAGGTGCTGAAATCTCTTATCGTTCTTATAGCGAAGATTATTATGGTGGAAGTTGGGGCTTTAATGTAATTGGATTTTTAGGAGATTGTAATTATCATTTCAATAGAGTTTTGAACATTCCTTCACCTTGGGATGTATATGCTGGATTAAATATAGGATTCGTTAGTGTAAGTTCAAAATCAAGCGGTTACAATGGAAGTAGTTCTTCTGGCTTAGGATTAGGAGCACAAGTTGGAGCTAGATATTATTTTTCAAAAGCATTTGGCATCAACTTAGAATTTGGCGGTGGAAATAGATTTTCTGGTGGAAAAATTGGAATAACAGTAAAATTTTAGCTAAAAAATTTCGCAATATTAATCTAAAGTTAAAAATAGTAGAAGGGAAATAGTTTATCACTGTTTCCCTTCTACTATAATAACTATTTCTCCTTTAATAGTTTTCTCCTTAAAGTAAGTGAGTATTTCTGTTAAAGTTCCTCTTTGAGTTTCTTCAAAAATTTTAGTCAATTCGCGAGATACACTTGCTTGGCGTTCAGCACCAAATGTTTCGATAAACTGTTCTAAGGTTTTTAGCAATCTATGAGGTGATTCATAAAAAACCATGGTAACATCCATTTCTGCTAAAGCTTTTAGCTTGGTTTGACGACCCTTTTTGACAGGTAAAAAGCCTTCAAATAAAAATCTATCACAAGGCAATCCAGAATTAACCAAGGCGGGCACAAATGCAGTAGCTCCGGGAAGGCATTCAATTTCAATATTATGAAGCAAACATTCGCGAATTAACAAAAATCCAGGATCGGATATTCCAGGTGTTCCTGCATCGGTAACTAATGCCATGGTTTCCCCTGTTTGCAGGCGGTTTATAATTTGAGTTAATGTTTTATGTTCATTAAACTGATGATGCGAAAACATTCGGGTTCCAATTTCAAAATGTTTGAGCAAAATTCCTGTTTTACGTGTATCTTCAGCCAAAATAACTTGCACTTCTTTTAGTATTTTGATAGCACGCAAAGTAATATCCTCTAAATTTCCTATAGGTGTAGGAACTAAATATAGTTTCGACATAATGAGTATAAAGTTTGAAAGTTCATAAAGTTATAAAGTGTGCAACTGCATCTGTATTTGTTTACTTAATTAGATAGCAAACAAAAATATGGTTCTTCGACAAAAGTAGTTGAAATTTATAAAAGATTATATTTCAGCCACTAAAATTTGAAGTGCCTTGCCTGCCTATCGGTAGGTAGGAGTACTTAGAGTGCCTAAAGTACTTATAAGTATTCATAAGTACTTTTTAATTGTGGCAAGAAAAAATTTAACCCTCAATTTACATTAACACAATTTTTCAGTGCATAAAATTACTAAAATAAAATTTATTATCGCAATGTAGTTTTTGTAAAAAAAATGTTTAATTTTGATTTTTAATAGAACCATAAATTTCTACGCAAAATGAATAAGTTTAAAACAGTATTAATTATTGCAGTTGTAACACTTGCAATATATGCTTGCAGTAAGGACGAAGACCCAATTACTGATGATAACAATATAATTATTCCTACTTGGTTTTCGCCCGATGGTGATGGAATTAATGATTTTTGGAAGGTGGGAGATCCTTTGAATTTGATTGATAGTAGTGAGTTTATTGCTAAAATCTATGATACTGCTCATAAATTAGTTTTTTTAAACCATAATAAAAATGTAGCATGGTATGGAACAAAATCAGATACCATAGCTATACCTTGTGATACTGGTTATTATTCTTTCGCGGTTCAATACAAATCTTGGTCTGGAACTGATAGGTTTAGAACTGGTAAAGTTTTTCTTTCGCGAAAAAAGCCATAATTATCTTCTGTCATAAAGCATCACTATTTTTGATGATACTTTTGGGGTATGTATTGATGCTACTAATGTGTGTTTTCTCTTTCAAATAGCAAACAAGTATCTTTAATACTCTTTTCAATCGGAATAAAATCAAAAGATAATTGTTGCTTTATTTTCTGTGATGAGTAAAAGTATTTATTTTGTGAAGTGTTTACTGTTTCTTTAGTTATTAAAGGTTTACTGTTAAAAAATAAACTTTTTAGTTTTTCTATTCGCCATGCAATATTCAACATCCATAAGGTCGCTTTAATATGCGGAGGTTTCTTCCCAAATGCGTTCATAATCTTGGTAAAAAGCTCTTGATAGTTGAGGTTTTCGGAAGAAAGAATAAATCGTTGGTTTACAATGGGACTATTCATTAAATTTACCATAGCTTTTGCTACATCTCTTACGTCCACGTAGCCATTTACACCAGTCGTATAAAACTTAGTTCCTTTCCACATCGTTTGAAAGATGCTTGAACTCCCTGAATTCCAATCACCAGTACCTAATATTACTGATGGATTTACAATAACAGCATTCAAACCTTCTTCGATACCTCGCCACACTTCCCTTTCGGCAGCATACTTGCTTTTGGCATAATTAGAATTGCGTTCGGATGATTTCCACGTAGTTTCTTCGGTAATAAAATCATCATTTTCGGTTCGTCCAATAGCAGCAATAGAACTTACATGGCAAAGCTTTCCAATAGAATATTTTAAGGCTGTGTTAACCACATTTGCAGTACCGTTAACATTGGTTTTAAACATATTTGCTCTGTCTTTAGGTTCAAAAGAAACTACCGCAGCACAATGATATATTTGGCTAATACCTTGCATAGCTTCATCCAGTGAAATAATATCATTTATATCGCCTGTTACCCAATCTATTTGCGAAAATAGTTGCTTATAATCATCTGTATAGTAGGAAAATATTTTTTTGGTAAGTTGTAAACTACTATTTTCACGTTTAAGTGCTTTAACTTTCTCTCCATTTTTAAGCAATTCAAATAATACATGAGCACCTACAAAACCTGTTCCCCCTGTTACTAATATCATATTTTACTATTTAATTATTTTTTTATTATGCAATTGAAAAAGAAAAAAAATTACAGCTAATTCATTTATAAATACTTGGAGTACTTATAAGTATTTTAGGCACTCTAAGTACTCAAGGCACTTATTCGTTAATAGCTAATATTTAATCCATAAAACCCAAGCTTAATTAGAATTAAATGAATAAACTACCTATTTGAAAAACCAAAAACGAAATTACCCAAGCAAGTAGCGTTGTGTAAACAGCAAGAAACAATGCCCATTTAATACCGCCTGCTTCTTTTTTAACGGCTGCAAACACTGCTATACAAGGAAAGTAAATTAATACAAACATCAAGAACGAAAAGCCTGCTAAAGGGGTAAAAACAAATTCATCTTTTTTGCTGCCTGTTTTGTAAGTTTCATTTTTCAATTTATTAATTAAAGCCGAAGAATGCTCATCGGCATTATCGTCAGCTTGATAAATAACACCCATCGTGCTAACTACAATTTCTTTGGCAGCCGTTCCTGCCAATAAACTTACACTCATTTTCCAATCGAAGCCTAAAGGACGCATTACAGGTTCAATAAAATGACCAATTTTTCCGATATAAGAATTTTCGTGTCGCTGCGATTCCATTTCGAGCTTGCTATTTTTAATGGCAGCAACTTTTTCTTTATTAATAATAGCAGTATCAGCAGGCAATGCAACTGCTGTTTTTTGTGCATAGGTAATTTCTATTTCTTTAATTTGTTGATGAAAGAAGACTTCCTTATCTGTTTTACGGGGGAAATAGCCTAAAGTCCAAATAATTATAGAGGCAAACAAAATTACACCTCCCATCTTTTTAAGATATTGACCGCTTTTGTGCCATACATGTTTGTAAGTGGCTCGTAGTGTAGGGATTCGATAGGGTGGGAGTTCCATTACAAAAGGCACATCTTTTGATTTGAATACGAATTTGCTAAAAATAATGGCAACAATAATAGCAAGCAAAATCCCTATCATGTAAATGGAAAACAATACCGTTCCGGCATACTCAGCAAATATGGCACTGGTAACTAATATATATACCGGCAAACGAGCACTACACGACATAAATGGATTGATAAGAATGGTCAAAATGCGGTCGCTTCTGTTTTCTAAGGTTCGGGTTGACATAATGGCAGGTACATTGCAACCAAAACCCATAATCAATGGAATAAAAGACTTACCATGCAAGCCTATTTTGTGCATCAGTTTATCCATAATAAAAGCTGCACGTGCCATGTAGCCGGTATCTTCCATTATTGAAATAAACAAAAATAATATCAAAATATTTGGTAAAAAAACAATAACACCACCAACACCATGTATTACACCATTTATCAACATATCTTTTAACATCCCATCCGGCATCCATTTTTGAAAAAAATTACCTGTAATTCTAACCAAATCCTCAATCCATAATACAGGATATTCTCCCAACCTGAAAGTAGATTGAAACATTATCCATAGAAAGAAAATAAAGATTGGATAACCCCATATTTTGTGCGTAAGAATATTATCAATTTTCTTAGTAACAGAGGGTAAATTGGGTTTATTTTTTTTATAACGAAAAGTTTCTTTCAAAGCTCCGGCAATAAAACCATAGCGAGCATCGGAAACTAAGGTTTCTGAATCTTCGGTGTATAATATTTCCAAACGCGAAACTTCTTTTTCAATTGCATCAGACACTGTAAAATAATTATCCCAATTAACAATAGAAGCTGTTGCCCATTTATCTTTTTCCAATAATTTGATAGCTAAAAAGCGAGAAGAAATTTTATCAGTCAGCGATTTATTTTTCTTTATTTCATTTTGAATATTTTTGATAGCATCTTCAACATTTGACCCATAATTGATATGAATATGCCTCACCATAGGTTCTTTATCTTCATATACTTCAATTACTTTTCTGAATAATTCTTTAATCCCCTTCCCTTTTGAACCAACAGTAGGTATCATCGGAATACCAATCATGTTGCCTAAATGCGTAAAATCAAATTGATTGCCTGTTTTTTCTAACTCATCAAACATATTTAAGGCTATTACTACCTTTATATCCATGTCAATCAATTGGGTAGTAAGAAATAAATTGCGTTCAAGGTTCGAAGCGTCTATCACGTTGATTACTACATCGGGACTTTCGTCGAAAATAAATTTTCGAACGTACAACTCTTCGGGTGTATAGGCTGAAATAGAATAAGTACCAGGTAAATCGGTAAGGTTAAAAGTATAATCGTCTAATTGAAATTTTGCCAATTTGGCATCAATGGTAACGCCACTGTAATTGCCAACATGTTCTTTAGAGCCTGATGCAAAATTAAATAAAGAAGTTTTGCCTGAATTAGGGTTACCAACCAATGCAATATCAATAATTTTGCTCTTTTCTCTTGCCGATGTTTTTAAAACATCTTCGTTGGTTACACCTTGATAAGAATGTAAAGAATGAAATGACGTAGCTTCTTGTTCTGTAATTACTTCAATTAAAGAGGCTTCGCTGCGACGTAAGGAAATAGCATAACCCATTATCTTGTATTCAACGGGGTCTTTTAAGGGTGCCGATTTTACAACTTCTACTTTTCTTCCTTTTACAAAGCCCATCTCGGTGATTCTGTTGCGGAATGCACCTCTACCTTTCACTTTTGTGATAATACCCGATTCTCCTTGTTTTAAATCATTTAACGTCATAGCGAAATGTATAAAACAACAGAGATTGTATTTGTAAAAGGAATAATCATAATTACATAAAATAATAGTGCAAAATTAATGACTATTATGCAATTATGCAAATAATTTAGAATAATTTTAAATTAAACTATTACTTGCTATATATTAGTTAATTATAGTTTTTTCATACTTGTTTTCC
>CAYTJB010000013.1:0-1941 GCA_964437995.1 uncultured Bacteroides sp.
TGTGCAATAGATGAAAAAGCCAAGAAACGTTTCATATTCTGTTGGCGGATGGCAAACAAATTACCAATGGTCATGGTTAATACAGAAATGATGTATAGCAATGGTTTCCAAACTATGGCAATAGAATTAAAAACTGTAAACAATACAATAATTAAAATAAATGCAGATGCACCTTTAGAAATAACAGATAAATAAGAAGTAACATTCACTGGCGAACCTTCATACACATCGGCTGTCCATAAGTGGAAAGGAACCAACGAAATTTTAAATGCCATACCCGAAAAGAAAAAGATAAATGCCAAGGTTTGAAGCGGAATATTTGCAAATTTCAAGGTAACCACATCAAAATAAGTAGAACCCGTTGTGCCGTATATTAAAGCAATACCCAACAACAATACTGCTGATGACATAGCAGCAGAAAGTATCAGTTTAATACCGGCTTCTGCTGAATTATGACGGTAACGGTCGTAAGCAGCCAATGCAGCCATAGGAATAGTGGCTAATTCCAATCCTAAATACAACATCAAAAAACTACCCGAAGAAATCATAAACTGCATTCCTATCAAGGTTGAAAAAATCAACAAATAAAACTCACTGATTTTGTATTTGTTTTCGATGGTTTTTAACCATTCTACCGATTGCAACAATACTACTAACACACCCAAATTCAGAATGTTCTTCATTGTCCATTGCAAATCAGTATTTTTATACATATTTCCAAAAAGATTTCCCGAAATATTTGGCAAAAACCCAACAATAGTATTGATAGCAAAAAGTGCAGTTGCTAACCAAATTACTTTGATTTTCTTTTCTTCGTTAAATGAAAGGTCGGCAATTAAAACCATTAAGGTAACAATTGTGAGCACCATTTCATGTCGCATTAATAAAAAACTATCTAAATTCATATGACGTATTTTTTTATATTTTTTTTCAGAACGCTGATTAAACGGATTCGTTCCGAAAACGCAGATAAACGCAGATTTTTTATTTTTCAATCCGTTTTTATCCGCGTTTCCCTTTAGGGATCAGCGTTATCCGCGTTCCAATTTTTTGTTTATTAAATTATAGTTACAAATGCAAATTTCATAATTTTCTTTCTGACACTATTTAATGATTTTTTGAACAATTATAATGTTAAGGTATAATTGCTGTTAGTTGGTCAATAATTGGTTTTAAACTATCGCCTATCATGTTTGATAGCCAAAATGGTGCAATACCAATGCCTGCAATGGCAACAATTAACGACACTGTAGAAAGTTTTTCGTACCATTTGGCATCATCTAAATGGTTAAAATGGTCATTTGTGATAGGCCCAAAAAGCAAAGCACCTACTACTCTAAGAATATAAACCGCAGTAATAACAATGGAAGAAACAGCAACTATGGTTACTACTCGGTGGAAAATATCTACATGTTGGAAAGCACCGAAGAAAATAGTCATTTCGGCAACAAAACCGCTTAATCCAGGTAAACCTAACGAAGCCAAACCAGCAATAACATAAGCAACGCCTAAAAATGGCATTACTTTCATCAAACCACCCATTTCGTTAATCATACGCGTATGTGTACGTCCGTATATCATGCCAATTAAAGCAAAGAAAAGAGCCGTCATCAAACCATGAGAAATCATTTGCAAAATAGCACCATCCATGGCTGTTTTATTCATCATCAATACCGCAAATAATACCAAACCGCAATGGCTTACCGAAGAGTAAGCATTGATATATTTTAAATCTTTTTGAACAATAGCACCAAAAGCACCATACACAACACTTATAGACGTTAAAATAATAAATATCCATGATAATTCTTGTGCTGCTTGTGGTAATAAAAATATAGCTACTCTAAAAGCACCGTAACCACCTAATTTCATCAATACACCAGCGTGCAACATCGAAACTGCGGTAGGTGCAGAAGCATGACCATCGGGCGACCAAGTATG
>CAYTJB010000013.1:1951-3723 GCA_964437995.1 uncultured Bacteroides sp.
CCCAAAATTCCAAAACCTACAAAGGTCATGGGGAAGAACATACGTTGTGCTTCTATTGGAATATGAACTTTTGCAATTTCTAATATATTAAAGGTTAAAGCACCGCCATCAGGTGCTGAATTGGTATAAATACCTAATATTCCAACCAATAATAACGCTGAACCGCCCATCAACATTAATGTTAATTTCATAGCAGCATATTCTTTAGGCCCACTGCCCCATATACCAATCAATAAGTACATCGGAATAACCGCTACTTCATAAAAAAGGAACATGGTAAATAAATCCAACGAAATAAAGAACCCAAAAACACCGCTTGAAAGCAATATCAATGAAATAAAAAATTCTTTCGGCAAAAAATCAACCTGCCACGAAGCAAATATTCCGGCAAATACAACAATAGCAGTTAAAGCTATCATTGCCACCGAAATACCATCAACACCTACGGCATAATGAATATTAAGATTAGCATACCAAACATAATCGGCTCTAAATAGCATTTCTGCCATATCTCCCGCAGCACGTGCCGATAAATAAGCATACACCAAATATGCAGCAAGTATCAACTGCAAACCCATACCAATGGCTGAAATAACTCTTGTATGTTTAGCGTTTTTTGCAATCATTATACCGAAAACGGTAACAATCGGTATAATTACAAATAGTGATAATATGTCCATTTTTAGCTTATTAAATTGAATATAAATAAATGAAAAATATTCCTAATAATATGGCACTTGAAATAAATACAAATGCATATTGCTGAACTTGTCCTGATTGAAATCCTCTAATTCTGAATGATACAGCATTTGTAATCCATGCAAGACTATTCATAAATCCGTCAACTATATGACGATCGAACCAAGCAACTGGGCGTGAAATATAATTGAAGATGATTTTTTTAGTTACAAAAAAGTAAATTTCATCAAAATAGAATTTATTGTAAATTGCTACATAAAAGCCTTTCAACGAAATTGCAATTTTTTGTGAAGCAGTAGATTCTTTTTTGTACAAAATAAATGCAATTCCTATTCCAATAAATCCAACTATTATTGATGGAATAGCAACCGTCCATTCAATTTCTGAATGGAAAGGAATACCATCGGAAGATACAAATTGGCTAAAAGGAATATAACCTGCAAATATTGAAGCAATTGCCAAGAATATCAGAGGAAAAGTCATTGATATTGGTGCTTCGTGCGGAGTGTGATGATAATGTGTGTCTTTATTCCAAAATATTCTGAAATACAAGCGGAACATATAAAAAGCTGTTAAACCTGCAACAAACATTTGAACTATAAAAATCGGCATATTGTGATGATAAGCAGCCGTTAAAATTTCGTCTTTACTAAAAAAAGCTGAAAGGAAAGGAACACCAGCAATGGTTAAACATGCAATCAAGAAAGTAATATGCGTAATTGGTAAATATTTTCGCAACCCGCCCATTTCTTTCATCGAATTGGTGTGAACAGCATGAATAATTGCTCCGGCACCTAAGAATAACAAGGCTTTAAACATGGCATGTGTAAACAAATGGAACATTGAAGCCATATAACCCAAACCAGCTTCGCCACCATATTTGGAAACACCTAAACCAACCATCATATACCCAATTTGCGACATGGTTGAAAATGCCAGCACTCTTTTAATATCATATTGTGTACACGCTATAACTGCTGCAAAGAGCGAAGAAAACGAACCTACATAAGCCACTACCATTAATCCATCGGGTGCCGAAATAGCATAAACAGGAAAAAGTCGAGCAACCAAAT
>CAYTJB010000013.1:3733-14532 GCA_964437995.1 uncultured Bacteroides sp.
CATAGTAGCAGCATGTATTAAAGCCGAAACAGGCGTTGGACCTTCCATTGCATCGGGTAACCATATATGTAACGGAAACATAGCCGATTTACCGGCACCACCCATAAATACAAATATCAACGACCATGTCATTACCGATAATCCTAAGAAAGATGCACCAGCACCAGTTAAAATTGCTGCTCCATTTACATTGGTTAATGAAATAAAATCGAAAGTGCCTGTATTAAAAGATAAAATTAAAATACCTATTAAAAAACCTAAATCGGCAAAACGAGTAACAATAAATGCCTTTTTGGAAGCAGAAACTGCCGATGGTTTTTCGTAATAATATCCAATCAATAAGAAGGAAGAAACACCTACCAATTCCCAAAAAATATACATTTGAAAAATATTGGTTGCCACTACCAATCCTAACATCGAAAAACTAAACAGTGATAGAAATGAGAAAAAACGTGCAAATCCTTTCTCACCTTTCATGTAGCCAATACTGTAAATATGTGCCATTAATGAAACGGTTGTAACTACTATCAGCATCATTACCGAAATAGGGTCAATAAGCACACCTAAATCCACATGAAGTTTATCGGTAAATTGCAACCAAACGGTATTAAATGCTAAAATTTTCTGATACGCACCCTCTATTTTTTCTGTATTAAAAAAATATTGATAGGCAGTAAAATAGGATAAAATAGCGGAAATTAATAAACCGCAACATCCAATTAATCCGGAAACAATAGGTTTCATTTTGTGACCTAATAAACCCACAAAAAGAAAAACAAAAAGTGGAATTAATGGGATTAATACTGTATAACTAAAATTTGTCATAATTGTAAAATAATATATTAATTAATAATGCAAATCAAGGGTTAAAATTTTTCTTGTTTCTTGCTACAAAAAAAAGTACTTATGAATACTTAGAGTACTTGGAGTACTTATAAGTACTTTAGGCACTCTAAGTACTCAAGGCACTTGTGTCTTCGTAGTTATAATTTAATTTTTGTAGATTTCTATTCATGATTTGCGTTAGTATTTCATTTCATCAGTCTTTTCCACATCAATTGACTGGAAGTTTCTGTAAATATTAATAATCAGTGCAATGGCAACAGCTGCTTCTGCAGCAGCAACTGCAATTACAAAAAGTGCAAAGAAATGTCCCTCTAATTGTCCGGGGAATAAATATCGGTTAAATGCTAAAAAAATAATATTTACAGCATTTAGCATTAATTCAACAGACATTAAAATGGTTATCAGATTTTTACGAGTAACAAACCCATACACACCTGCAAAAAACATTAAGCATGCTGTAATTAAAAAATATTCTAATGGTATTCCTGTATTCATCTTTATTTAGTTTTAATTTTTTTAGCTACTACAATGGCTGCAATCATTGCTGCAAGTAGTAAAACACTGATTAACTCAAAAGGCAACGCATATCCTTGTTCGCCCCAACTTATCAAACTATTTCCAATAAGATTCATGTTTACTTCTTTTGCTGCTTCGCTACCAGGAACAAAATTATGACTTAATAAAGTTGTGATAACCAATACAGCACCTAATATTGAAGCAATAGCTCCATATACTTTTTTAAGTAAAGCGGGAGATTCAAATTTTTCGTCGATATGACTGGTAAGCAAAATCGAGAATATAATAAGCACCACAATACCTCCTGCATATAGCGTCAACTGGACGGCTGCGAGAAACTCGTAATTCAACATAAAATATAAAGCAGAAGTAGAAATAAGCACAAAAAGCAAAAATACTGCAGCTCTCAAAATTCTACGGCTGGTAACTGTTAATATTGAAAATATCACAATCATAGCTGAGAAAACGATAAACATAATTTGATTTCCTGACATAATAAAGTTTATTTTATTATAAAATTAATTTTGTTGTTTTATTCTTTAATTTTTTCTTGCCACAAAGAAAAAGTACTTATAAATACTTTAGGCACTCTAAGTACTCAAGGCACTTCCTTCTTTAACTTCTTTTACCTTTTCTTTCAGTGAAGAACCAGGTTTATTTAATGTTTTAATTAATTTTTCTTTATTAAACACTGCATGCTCAAATCCTTGAGAGAAAATAATAGCATCTTGCGGACAAACTTTAATGCAAAGTCCACAAAAAGTACACATTGATAATTTATAAATATAAACATCAAGTTCCTTTTTCGTTTTTCCTTCTGCATTTTCTACTTGCTTGCTAATAACCTCAATACTTCCATTAGGGCAATTAATTTCACATATACTGCAAGCAGTGCATTTATGTTGATTGTTTTCGTCGTGAGGCATGGTAACTTCGCCTTTAAACCTGTCGAACATTACCAACTTTTTCCTGTTCTCAGGATATTGCTGTGTTATAATCGATTTTGGATGAACAAAATAATAACCTGTAACCTTCATACCGGTTAGCAAAGTTTTGATACCTCCAAATAGTTCTTTAAAATAATCTATGATAGCATTCATGAATTCAGTTTATAAAGTTTAAAAGTTACAAAGTTTATAAAGTTATTTGATTGATTATTAACAAGTTAATATTTACTGAATATTATTGTAACACATTTAAAATTAGCAATATATCATTATTTTTAAAATTCTTCTATATTTTTAAAAATGCCAACCCATTAACACCACAAGTGCCATGAGGATAATATTAAATAAGTTAATGGGTAATAAATATTTCCATTCAAGTTTTAGTAATTGATCAATTCTTAAACGAGGGAAAGTCCATTTGAACCACATCATTATAAAAATTACAACCATTGTTTTGCCCATATACCAAAAGAATGGTGGAATATAATCCATTACCATATTAAATTTAGCTAAACCACTAATATGTAATGGCATCCAACCACCCCAGAAAAGAGTAGCAGCAATAGATGCAACAATAAACATATTCATATATTCAGCCAAGAAAAAGAAAGCAAATTTAATACCTGAGTATTCTGTATGATAGCCGGCAGTTAATTCAGATTCAGCTTCTGCCAAGTCAAAAGGACCTCTGTTGGTTTCGGCTGTGCTGGCAATAAAAAAAATAAGAAAAGCAATAAAAGCAGGTATATGACCCGTAAAAATAAACCAGCCGTTTCGTTGAGCTTCTACTATTTCCGAAAGCTGCATACTTCCGGCTAAAATAACCATAGTAACCAATGATAATCCTACCGAAAGTTCGTAACTAACAATTTGAGCACCACTACGCATAGCACCAATCAAAGAGTATTTGTTGTTACTTGACCAACCTGCCAACAAAACACCAATAACGCCTAATGAAGATACCGCCATAACATAAAAAACGCCTATGTTAAAATCAATGGCATGCAAGCCTTTTCCGAAAGGAATAGCTGCTATTGCCATAAACGAAGCAATAATTACTATAAAGGGAGCTAAGTTGAACAGAAATTTATCGGCTCTATTAATGGGAATTAATTCTTTCATCAGCAGTTTAATAAAATCTGCAATGGTTTGAAAAATTCCATAAGGTCCTACTCTATTGGGTCCTACTCTGTTTTGTATGAATGCACATACTTTTCTTTCGGCATACACTAAAAATAATCCTATTACTGCATAAAACAAAAGAAAAGCTACTCCTATAAGTGTCATTTCAATAATCATTGCCCAAAATGCAGGCAAATTATCATACAGCAATTTATCTATCCATTGGTTAAACGAAGTGAAATCGTAAATATTAAATTTCATTTTCTCTTTTATTTGTTAATGATACAATGAGCTTAGTTTATAAAGTTATTTGTCCGTATTTTAATAATTTAGCAATATACATGAAATAACTTCTCAGTTTTTATTTATATGTTATATTTACTCGTTTTTCACAAAAAAATCATCACATTATCACATCTTAAAATCAACACATTACTAAATTATCTGTCAATATCAGGAATTACCAAATCCAAAGAACCACTGATAGCAACTAAATCGGCAATTTTATGTCCGGCTGAGATTTTGTTAATAGCTGAAAGATTACAAAAATTAGGTGAACGGAATTTTACCCTGTAAGGATATTTTTCGCCTGTGCTTAATACATATACTCCAAATTCTCCTCTGGCAGCTTCCACACGTTGATAATATTCGCCTTCGGGTAATTTAATAATAGGCTTCATTTTAACCGTATAATCGCCTTCAGGAATATTATCAATCAATTGTTCAATAATCTTTAAGGATTCCCACATTTCCTCTACCCTTGCTTTGTACCTGTGGAAAGTATCGCCTTTGGTATATAAAATTTCTTTAAATTCAACTTTATCGTAAGCACTATACGGATGATGTTTTCTTACATCGCAGGCAAAACCAGAGGCTCTTCCCGAAGGTCCGGTAACACCATAAAATATTGCATCTTCTAAAGATAAAAATCCAATATCATTGGTTCTTTCCTGTAAAATTACATTTCCTGTTAACAATTCGTCGTATTCAGGTAATTTTTTTCTGAAATAAGTGATATACTCTTTAACTCGTTTAATAAAATTAGGATGTATATCATTCATCAAACCACCGGGTGTGTTAAAACTTTGCAAAAGGCGAGCACCTGTAGTTTCTTCAAAAATATCTAAAATAGGTTCTCTGTCACGCAAGCCGTAGAAATAGGTGGTTAAAGCACCTAAGTCCATTCCAAACGCACACCACCAAAGCTGATGAGAAGCCAAACGGGTTAATTCATCTAATATCGTTCTGATGTATTTTACTCTTTCGGGAACTTCGATTTGAAGTGCATTTTCAACCAACAAACAAACCGCTTCATTATTAATATGTGCCGATAAATAATCCAAACGATCTGTTAAATGTATGATTTGCTGATAAGTGAGCTTTTCACACATTTTTTCAATTCCACGATGAATGTAGCCACAATGAGGTTGAACATTCAAAACGGTTTCGCCTTGTAAAGATACCTTAAAACGCAATACACCATGAGTAGATGGGTGCTGAGGACCCATGTTAACAATATATTCTTCTTCTTGAATAATATTTTTATCTAAAATAAGATCTTCCATAATCGTTTACCTTGAAATTATATTATTATCGGTATAATCTTTGCGCAATGGATAACCAACCCAATCTTCTTCATCTAAAAAAATCCTTCTCATATCGGGATGATTGGTAAAAGTAATGCCCACTAAATCGAAAACTTCGCGTTCGTGAAAATTTGCAGTTTCCCAAATATTGCTAACAGTATCCAACACAGGATTTTCGCGATTATTTGTTTTAACTTTTAAAACAATTACATGTCGATGCTTTATAGATTCTAAGTGATAAACTACCGAACAAGCATCAGGCAAATCGTTTCCAGTTAAGCAAAAAAGATAATCGAAAGATAAATCTGGATTAGTTTTTAGCATGAATGCGGTTTTCGATAAATTTTCGGGTGCTACATTTAACGTTAAATATTGAGGCCCTTCGGTAATATTTATAGTTGAATCAATTGAGCGGATTTTTTCTATTAATTGTTCGTTATTCATTTTTTTGATTTAAAATTGAATACTATATTTTTTCTGCTTCGGCAAAAGTATCAGGTTGCTTACGAGGATTTCTCATCGTTTCCGTTTGAATTTTACGTTGAAGCTGCATAATACCATATAAAAGAGCTTCGGGACGAGGTGGGCAACCAGGTATATAAACATCAACAGGAATAATGTTTTCAACTCCTTTAATTACGTGATATGAATTGTAATAAAACGGACCTCCGGAAATTGCACAAGCTCCCATAGCAATAACATATTTAGGCTCCGACATTTGATCGTACAAACGTTTTAGCACAGGAGCCATCTTATTAACAATAGTTCCGGCAACTACAATAACATCTGCCTGACGCGGACTGGCTCTATAAACCTCAATTCCAAATCGGGCAAAATCGTGACGTGAAGCACCGGCTGCCATCATCTCAATACCACAACAAGCTGTTGCAAAAGTAAGAGGCCAAACAGAATTGGAACGTCCCCAATTAACGATAGCATCTACAGTTGTAAAAAATATATTTCCACCTGTCTGTTTGAAGAGTTCCAGCGTTTCGTTATCGTTGAAATCTTCATATTTCATTGACTTTATTCCCATATCAAAGCATGTTTTTTCCAAGCGTACAATAAACCTAAGCCAAGAATTGTAAAGAAAATAAGAATTTCGATAAATGCAGCCATTCCAACTGTTTTCATAATTACTGCCCATGGAAACAGAAATACTGTTTCTACGTCAAAAACAAGAAATAAAATGGCAAACAAATAATAACCGACATTAAATTGCAACCATGTTTTTCCTTGTGTTGGAATTCCACATTCGTAAGGTTCTGATTTTTGCGGATTAATGGAACGAGGTGCTACTAAACCTGAAAAGATTAAGGCACCTCCTACTAATACCACCGCTACGATAAAAAATAGAATTAAACTTTCACTGTTCATATAAAGTTTTTATAATGAATAAATGTTTTGCAATATTAAAAAAAAATATTGTATATCATGATACTTAAATACTAATTTTATTCACAGTATTTATAATATTTATCAACAAAACTTTGATAATTATCATTATACGCAATTTTAGTATAATAATTTTTAAACAATTAAAAAAAAATTGAAAGATTAAATTAATAGTATTAATTTTACTTTCTGAATTTTTTAATAAACTCTTTTATACAAATCATTATAAAATAAAGTATTATGGCAAATTTATCCACTCATTATTTAGGATTAGAATTAAAAAATCCTATTATTGTTAGTAGTTGCGGGCTAACTAATTCATTAGACAACATAAAAAAAATGGAAGGTGCTGGTGCTGGTGCTATTGTGTTGAAATCTATTTTTGAAGAGCAAATTGTTATGGAAGCCGACAGGTTTATTGATAGCTCCGATTCGTCGCTAAGTGCAATGAAAAAAGGCTTTAACGACATACTCCAAAACAGAAGTTATGATTATATTGAGGCTATGGAATACATGAGTAATTTTGCCAAAGAACATACGCTTAAAGAATATCTGAATTTTATTCAATTAGTGAAAAAGTCGGTTAAAATACCAATTATTGCAAGTATAAATTGTGTTTCGGCTTACGATTGGAGTTTTTTTGCCAAAAGAATTCAAGAAGCTGGTGCCGATGCGATAGAACTAAACATATACATTCTTCCTTCTGATGCTAACAAAACTGCTACAAATTATGATGAGATGTATAAGAAAATTATCAGTAATGTTAAGAAATATGTTACTATTCCTATTGCTTTAAAATTAAGCTATTATTCATCAAGCTTGGTTAATACATTTATTGATTTATCCAAATCTGGCATTGCTGGTATGGTATTGTTTAACAAACCTTACAATCCTGATATTGATATTGACAAAATAGAAATTTCTTCAGGGAAAATATATAGTTCAGCAGATGAATATTCTCGTTCGCTTAGATGGACAGCTATACTCACAGGAAAGGTTGGCTGCGATTTAGCTGCTTCTACAGGTGTTTATAACTACGAAACAGTGGTTAAATTATTATTAGCTGGTTCCAATGCAGTTCAGGTAGCTTCTGTGTTATACGAAAAAGGAATTGATGAAATTAAAAATATAGTAGATGGCTTAAATAAATGGATGGATGCTCATCATTTTAAAACAATTGATGAATTCCGAGGCAAATTATCGCAAATGAATATCAAAAACCCCGCGGTATTAGAGCGTGTTCAGTTTATGAAATCTTATGCTAATATTGTTTAACTTCTAATATTCATAGGATGACTTCAAGTCATCCTATGAATATTATATTATGAATTGAGTTCGTTCCTAAAACGATGACAAATTTGTTGCAATCGTAAAAAAGTTAGACGAACCAGCTAAGTGTTGAATAACGTGAGCATAGCTGAAATTAAATTTAGAAATTCTAAAGCCAAAACCCCACGAAAAGCCAACTGTTGACAAAGCTGATTCTACTTTTAGCTCTTGACGACGTTGGTAATTATAGCCTAATCGGATATTAAAGGCTGTAGAAGGAATAAATTCAACACCAATAACAACGTGTCGCATTAAATTATCTCCAAATTTTGAAATTCCACTTTTTTCAATGACTTCTTTAGTAAGTGGGTCTATTTTTACGGATGGATTTAAGGGGTCTTCATAAGTTAAGTCCCACTTTTCTAAATGATTCAGTAAAAGTGAAAAGCGAAAAGGTGCATGCTTAAGTTTTTCAGAAATACCCAATTGAATTTCGAAAGGCAGTGCTTCACGGTTTCCTTCGTTATAATAAGAAAGTTGTCTGCCAATATTTTTAAACATAAGCGAAGTAACAAATCTTTTATTTTTACTTTGATAAGTAGCTGCAACATCCACAGCCATACCAAATGACTTATAAGATTCCAACGAAGAAAGTATTGCTTTAAGATTGCTTCCAATCGAAAAATTTGAATCTAAAGATTTAGCCCAACCAATGTTAAAAGCATATTCTCCAGCTCTAAATGTTCCATAAGTTTCTCCAGTTTCGTCAGTTCGAGTAAATGTACCATAATTAATGTATTGCAAACTGGCTACAAAACTCCCAATTTTATTAAATGAATGCGAATAGGCTGCAAATCCATATTTTACATCCGCAAAATAGCTGATATAACTTAATGCCAATTGATTATTCATTTCTTTAGTAATCAATGAAGGATTGGCAATAGCAAGCGTAATATCATTGTCTTTGATGGCTAAGAAGTTACCACCTAAAGCAGCTACTCTTGCCGAGTTGCTAAGGCTAAGAAACTGATAGGTATGACTGCCTCCTACTTGTGCAGATGTAGCAAAAGATTTGCTTAGCAATAAAAATAGTATGATTAATTTAAAATATTTTTTCACAAATACACTTTTTGGTTTTATAAGTATTAATAACGAAGGTTATCATAGTTTATTATTAGAGAGCGTAAAAATATAAAATTAAGACAAAAGTGCTATAATTATTTTTTTCGCATTATCATCAAACCATCTCTAAATGGCAGTAAAAGGTTTTCAACACGTATATCGTTGTTAATAAATCTGTTGAACTCCATAATACCTTGGGTTTCTTTATCTTTTGGATGTGGTTCTGTAAGTACTTTTCCACTCCACAAAGCATTATCAGCTATGAGAATACCTCCTTTTCGTACTTTATTGATTACCAACTCGAAATAAGCAATATAATTTTCTTTATCAGCATCAATAAATACAAGGTCAAAAGTTTGATTGATAGTAGGGATAATATCTAAGGCATCGCCAATGTAATGCCTGATTTTGTTAGTTAAATCTGCTTTTTCAAAATATTTATGGGATATTGCCTCAAGTTCTGCATTTATATCAATAGTATGTAGCATTCCATTTTCCTGCAACCCTTGGCAAAGAGCTATTGCCGAATAGCCGGTATAAGTTCCTATTTCGAGAATTTGCATTGGTTGTATCATGCAACTAAGCATTTCGAGTAGCTTTCCTTGCAAATGCCCTGATAGCATACGGGCTTGCATTACTTTTAAATTGGTTTCCCTATTTAATTGTTTTAAAATATCGTTTTCGGGTGAAGAATATTTTTCTGAATATGCTTCGTAATCAGGATGAATCATTGTAAACATAAGACGTTTATTTTGATTTATAAGACAAGATACTTAGTTGATTTGGGTCAAATACTTGATTTGCAATTTCTATAAGTTCTTCTGCCGTGATATTATTTATTTTTGCACAAACTTGTTCTATTGTATCTACTTTATTGTAAACTAAATAGCTTTTCCCAATCGAAAGCATTTCGTTTAAATTAGATTCGTAAGCAATGGCAATTTGCCCAATAATTTGTTTTTTTGCACTTTGCAATTGATTAATGCCAAGTTTCACAGTTCGTAGCTTTTCCAACTCTTTCATAACAGTTTGTAATGCTTTACTATAGGTGCTATTATCTGTGCCAAAATAGATGTTAATCAAGCCTGTATCGGAATATGGAGTGTAACTCGATTCTACATTGTAAGCAAGTCCATTCTTTTCGCGAAGAGCAATACTTAATCGGGTATTGGAAGCTGTACCGCCAAGAATATTATTTAATAGCGTTAAACCTGTTTTTCGTTCGTCTTTAAGTGGAAATGCCATATTACCTATTAAACAATGCGATTGAAAGGTTTTTTTGTTTTTTGAAATAGATATTGGCTGATAATTTAAAAATGGAATTCGTTGATTTATGCGAGTATTTGCCTCAAAATCACCAAAATAACGTTCTGCAAGTGCAACTATATTCTTGAAATTTATTTTGCCAACAGAACAAATTACCATTTCATCGGTATTGTAATTGTGTTTGATAAAATTAATTAGGTGCTTAGATTGAAATTTTCTAACATTTAAAGGAGTTCCTAATATCATTTCCCCGATAGGATGGTTTGCAAACACTTGTTGCTCAAATTCATCAAAAATTAATTCTGAAGGATTGTCTTTATAAGAGTTAATTTCTTCAATAACAACTTCTTTTTCTTTTTCTAATTCCTTAGCCGGAAATGTAGAATTGAAAACGATATCAGCCAAAAGTTCGAGTGTTCTTGTGTAGTATTCCTTTAAAAATGAGGCGTAAACTGCTGTTTCTTCCTTAGTTGTATAGGCATTTAAGTCGCCGCCAACACTATCGAGGCGATTGAGAATATGGTATGATTTTCGTTTTTGAGTTCCTTTAAAAATACAATGCTCAATAAAATGAGCAATTCCATTTTCGGCTTTGGTTTCGTCGCGTGAACCTGTATTTATAATTAACCCACAATGTGCAACATTACTGTCAGCATGTTTATGAACAAGACGAATTCCATTTTTTAGTTGATAATATTGATATTCCATTAAGAAATTTGAGTTATTCAAC
>CAYTJB010000013.1:14542-18881 GCA_964437995.1 uncultured Bacteroides sp.
TTCGTATGCTCTCATCAAAATATATCCAAAATAATGGGGTATAGCCTCTTACATTGCCTTTATCATCCAACCCTTCTACCATTGGGCAAATTGCCAATACTTTTTTGTAAAATTTAAAAGTTTGAGTGTTCAACGTCCATTCTTCAATAAAACGCATCTTTAAAATTGATGCTTGGTCAAAATCAGTTTTAACGACAGTATCATAATTATCAAATGGTTCTGTAAGTCTTTCCATAATAACAGTATCGGTTCTGTGGAGCATCTTTGCAAACGTCTTTTTGTCGAGCTGCTTATTAAAAAAATCATATACTTTTATTTTTCCTTTGGCTGCAACGTCAATTATAGTTTTAAGAAATTTTTCTCTATCAGTTGTTTCAATATTGTCAACCCACCAATCTTTTTCTTTGTCAATAGATTTAACAAATACATCATATTGAATTTTTTTAGTAATAAGGAAATTGTTTAATGAATCGGATTTTATAGTACTATCAGGATAAACCCAAAATAGAGGTAGTTCAACAGAAGGTATGTTATTGGTTTTTGCACTCACTAAAATTGGACAAAATCCTTTAACGTCTTTGTTTACCAATAATGTTTTTTCATTAAAAGTCCATTTTTCATCAAATCGAATTTTAGTAATATTTTTTACATTAAAGGAACTGCTAACAAAAATGGTATCAATAATTTGCTTCTTTTTTCCGTTTTTTTGTAAATGAATGGTATCAAATGTAAACAGATTTGACACAATATTTTCCAACGAAACTTCCTCGTGGTTCATATTGAATATTTTTACCTTATTTTCTTCAATAGCATTGAATACTAAATTGATAAATTTTTCTCTTTGAGGACCTTCAATATTTTGCATCCACCAGTCTAAATTGCTGTCGGTGTTTTTAATATTTACATCATACTGAATTTTTTCGGTAACTAATTGCTCTATTTTTGCTTTGTTTTTATTACAAGAAAATGCAATAAAAACAGCAAGTATAAAAACTGAAAATCTAACTAAATTTCTCATAATTAATGAATTATTTAAAACTATTTTTCGTATTTCCCTTCTTTTCAATTCAATATTAAAAAGAGAAACAGTGTATGTTGTTTTGTTGATACTTTTTTGCAAATTTATTAATAATTATGTTTCAATGCAATATTTGTTACATTAATATATTTACAACTGCTT
The DNA here is from genome assembly GCA_964437995.1 of uncultured Bacteroides sp. Lineage (GTDB taxonomy): Bacteria > Bacteroidota > Bacteroidia > Bacteroidales > JACABE01 > JACABE01. The sequence continues at coordinate 15,723 of CAYTJB010000013.1, forward strand.
ATGCAATTCAAATACTTTACAATTATTCGTTTTATATTAAGCCTAATAGCTCTTTTTGTTTCCTTTTCTGAGTTTTGTTCAAAGAAAAATCAACACATAAAAAAAGAGTACTCAGAAAAGAAAATTTACACTATTTTTGTATGTTAATTAAAATCTAATCTAAATTAGAAAAGTAGATGTATATTATTGACGAGGAGTTAGAGAAAAAGGAGATACTAAAACGATATCGCAATATTTTTACTGTATGGCGTTCAAATATTAGTAAAGACGATAAAAAACTTATTCGCAAAGCATTTAATTTGGCTGTAAATGCTCATAAAGATACGAGACGCCGAACCGGCGAACCTTACATTTATCATCCACTCGAAGTAGCCTATATTGCTGTGCAAGAAATTGGACTTGGCACAACTTCTGTTATTTGTGCTTTATTACACGATGTGGTAGAAGATACTGACTACACAATAGCTGATATTGAAGCACTTTTTGGAAGTAAAGTTGCCCAAATTATTGATGGACTTACCAAAATTGAAGAAATATTTGATCATAACACACTCTCTTTGCAAGCCGAAAATTTTAAGAAAATTTTACTTACTTTATCTGATGATGTTAGAGTAATTCTCATTAAGCTTGCTGACCGCCTACACAATATGCGAACTTTAGATGCAATGCCAAAAGACAAACAGCTAAAAATTGCATCCGAAACTATTTATCTTTACGCACCTTTAGCCCATCGTTTGGGATTACATGCTATCAAAAGCGAATTAGAAGACTTGTCGTTAAAATATACAGAACCAGCTATTTACGAATCTATTTCAATCAAGTTAAAAGAATCTGAAATTGAGAGAGCCCGATTTATTGGTAAATTTATTTATCCAATAAAAAAAACATTGTCGGAAAAAGGATTTAATTTTACCATTACCGGTAGAGCTAAATCCATTTCATCTATTCGTGGGAAAATGAAAAAAAAAGAAATCCCTTTTGACGAGGTATTTGATCTTTTTGCCATACGAATCATTATTGATACACCTTTAGAAAATGAAAAAGCCGATTGTTGGAACGTTTATACTATTGTTACCGATTTTTACCGTCCTAATCCTGATAGACTCCGCGATTGGATATCTATTCCAAAAGGTAATGGATATGAAGCCTTACATACTACAGTAATGAGTCATTCCGGTAAATGGGTAGAAGTGCAAATACGCACCAAACGCATGGACGAAATTGCCGAAAAAGGATACGCCGCACATTGGAAATATAAAGATGCTGATAGCGAAAATAATAAATCAGAATCGGGATTAGACGACTGGCTAAATAAAATCAAAGAAATAATTCAGAATCCTGAATCGAATGCGTTGGATTTTTTAGATGATTTTAAACTCAATCTTTTTGCAGAAGAAATATTTGTTTTTACGCCAAAAGGCGACATGAAAACTTTACCTGTAAATTCAACTGTTTTAGATTTTGCTTATAGTATTCATTCTGATATTGGCAATAGCTGTATTGGAGCAAAAGTAAACCACAAGCTTGTTGCTGTAAATTATCAACTCCATAGTGGCGACCAAGTAGAAATTATTACATCAAGCAAGCAAAAACCTAATGATGATTGGTACGAAAACGTTGTAACCGCAAAGGCTAAATTAAAAATTAAGTTTGCGCTTAAAGAAGAACACAAAACCCATTCGGAAGAAGGAAAATTACTGCTTCAAAAACTATTTACTCAAATAGATGTGGCATTTACCAAAACCAATATTGGTATTTTAAAAGAGTTTTTAAAAATTCAAAGTACTTCGCAACTTTTTTATTTAGCATTTACAAATAAGCTAACTATCAAAGAACTAAAAATATGTTTTCAAAGTGAAGAAAAAACGAAATGGATGGATTATATAAATCCTTTTTCAATTACCAAAAAAGCAATTTACCAACCCATTGTTTCACTTGCTGATGAAATAAGAAAACAGATAAACCAAAAGCCGGAAACCTTAATGCTTGGCGAAAAAAATGAAAAATTAAAATACAGTGTTTCTGATTGCTGCAATCCAATACCGGGTGATGATGTTATCGGCATTATTACACCTAACGAGGGCATTAAAATTCATAGAACCAACTGCAAGGAAGCCATTCAGCTTATGTCGAAGTACGGTAACCGCATTGTTAAAGCAAAATGGAAAGAAAACGAACTTATTACATTTTTAACAGGAATAGAAATTAGGGGAATTGATAAAAAGGGAGTTGTAAAAGATATTTCTCGTATAATTTCCGAAGATTTGAGCCTCAATATCAGATCTATTAACATACAAAGTAGCGAAGGTCTCTTTGAAGGATTAATAATGATTTATGTAAACGATACTAAGCATTTGAAAGATTTGATGAGAAAATTAAAACAAATTGAAGGCATTCAAAAAATTATTAGAATGAGCTGATTTTTAATTTAATATTTTTGTTTAAAAAACTATTTGGAACAATTATTTTTATTTATATCAATTATGAATAAGTTTTTTTACTAATTTTATGCAATCAAATAATTACACATATAATGAAAGAATTTGTTGACAATACTTTTGAGTCTGCAAAAATGCACTTTACAAAATATCTTGAAGTTAATGGACATAGAAAAACGCCTGAAAGATATAGTATTCTTAAAGAAATTTACTTATTCGATAGTCATTTTGATATAGATTCACTGTATGTTAAAATGAGGAAAAGCAAATATGCAGTTAGCAGAGCCACTTTGTATAATACTATGGAATTATTGCTAAAATGCAACTTGGTTACCAAACATACTTTTAATGAAACAAGTGCTGTTTACGAAAAATCGTTTCACTTTAAGCAGCACGATCATGTTTTAATTACCGATAGCAAAGAAATAATTGAATTTTGCGACCCTCGCATTGAAGAAATAAAAAAATCAATAGAAGAAATGTTTAATGTTAATGTGTTTGATCATTCATTAATATTTTATGCAAAAAAGAAACCCTTAAAAAATAAAAAGTAAATAATGAAGAAAGTTGACGTATTACTTGGTCTGCAATGGGGCGACGAAGGAAAAGGAAAAATTGTTGATGTTTTAACACCTAATTATGATATAATAGCTCGTTTTCAGGGCGGCCCAAATGCTGGACACACACTGGAATTTAATGGAATAAAGCATGTGTTACATAC
>CAYTJB010000013.1:18891-24024 GCA_964437995.1 uncultured Bacteroides sp.
AAAAACAATCAATATCATTGGAAATGGTGTTCTGATTGATTTGTTTATTTTCCAGAGAGAAATCGACAAACTTAAAGAACGCAATGTAGATGCCTCAAAAAACCTGAAAATTTCTAAAAAAGCACATCTTATTCTTCCTTCGCACCGATTATTAGACGCAGCTTACGAAAATGCAAAAGGGCAAGCAAAAATTGGCTCTACACTCAAAGGAATAGGACCCGCATATACCGACCGTACTGCAAGAAATGGATTGAGAATTGGCGATTTGCTGAATCCCAATTTCATGCAAAAATATTTGCAACTTAAAAATCAACATATTGAAATATTAAAATTTCACAAATTTGATTACGAAAATCATCAAATCGAAAATATGTCGTTTGCCGAATACGAGGCAAAATGGCTTTCGGTAGTTGAAAATTTAAAGAAATTCGACCTCATTGATAGTGAATACTATATCAATCAAGCACTTAACGACAATAAATCTATTTTAGCAGAAGGAGCACAAGGAACTATGTTAGATGTTGATTTTGGGTCTTATCCTTATGTTACATCTTCTAATACCATTACAGCAGGGGTTTGTACTGGTTTAGGTGTTTCGCCTGATAAAATAGGGAAAGTAATAGGTGTTTTTAAAGCTTATTGCACCCGAGTAGGTAGTGGGCCTTTTCCTACAGAACTAATTGATAGCGATGGCGAAAAACTCAGAGCCGAAGGCAACGAATTTGGTTCTACTACAGGTCGTCCACGCCGTTGTGGTTGGTTAGATATACCTGCTTTGCAATATGCCATTATGCTCAATGGAGTTACAGAATTAGTGGTAACCAAGATAGATGTGCTAAATTCTTTTGAAACCATAAAAACTTGTCAACAATATAATTACAATGGCACAATTATTGATTATCTCCCTTACGATAACGAAGACAATACATTGCAAGCTGTTTATAAACAAATAAATGGATGGAATGGAAACATAAATCATATATCATCGTATAATCAATTTCCTGAAAATTTGGTAAGTTATATCCAGTTTATTGAAAAAATTGTGAAAGTTCCAATTACAATTATTTCAAATGGGCCAGATAGAGTTCAAACAATTTTCAGAGATTAAAATTATTAAATTAATTAATTAAGATATGAAAACTAAAATTCTTTTTTTTCTAATTCTATTGTCAGTTAATGTGTTAGCTCAAAAAATTGATGAAGAACAAGTCCCAAAAGATGTTTTGATTGGGTTAGAAACAATTTATCCCGAAGCAAAATCAAAATCTTGGGAAATTAAAGAAGGTAATTATTTTGCAAGTATTAAAGTAGATGGACAATCAGGCAAAGCTGAAATTACACCGAATGGAAAATGGATAGCTTCAAAATTTCCTGTTGGCGAAAAAGAATTACCCAGCACAATAGTAAATTATTTTTATGAAAATTATGTAGGATACAAAATCACTATATCTCAATATATTGAAGAGCCTAATGATAATAATTACTACTATTTAAAAATCCAGAAAAAAGGTTTAAGCCAAGTTGAAAATGGAGAACTTTTCTTTGACTTAAAAGGAAACTTGACTAAAAATACTGCTCCTGAATTAATTAAAATTGCTCCAGAAGTTAAAAATGAAGTTGTTGTTGAGGAAGAAAAGCCGGTTAAGAATAAAAAAGTTGAAAAAAGAAAAGAACCAACTATAAAAGAAGAAAAAACTACTAAGGCTGAAAAACCTATTGCAAAGCCAAAACCAGAATCAAAAGTAAAGGCTGAAAAACCTATTCCTACACCCAAATCAGAACCAAAAGCCGAAAAACCTGAAAAAGTAAATAAGAAAAAAGTAGAGGAAGAAGAAGAATTACCTTCTAATAGTGCAAATACACCGGTAGTTGTTAAAAAATATTTTGAGAAAAAATTCCCAAAAGCAGAAGAAGTAGAATGGAAACAAGTTGATTCTAATTATGTTGTAGCTTTTATTTTTCACGAAATGGAACAAAAAGCCGAATTTGCACCAGATGGGAAAATGGTTTCTACAACTACTATCATGGATCCAAAAAATATTTTCAGACCATTGGAAAACTATCTAATAAAAAAGTATGATAAATACAAAGTAGTTAAAGCCGAAAAAGTATTGTATGATAGAATTTATCAAAAGATATTTCCAGAAAAAAAATTAAAAAACTATTATTATGTGGAAATTTCACAAAAAGTAAAAGGCAGTAAAATACCTAAAATAACTAAATTGTGGTTTGATGGTGCAGGAGCAATTGATCGTGTAGAACAAGAAGATATTGAAGACGATACCAATTATAACAAAGAAGAAAAAAAAGACAAACACGATAAAAGTTTTGAAGAAAAAGTTGGGGAATAATTAGTTTCTTTTAATATTTTTTAATAAAACCCACAGCAATAACTGTGGGTTTTTAATGTTTAGTTATACCAAATTCTAACAAACTAATTTTTAATAAGTAATGGTATTATGTTTAAAAACTCAACTATCAAAAAAATAATTTTTTTACTCTTGTTTGCCATTCCTTTTATTGGTTTTGGGCAAACCAATATCACTTATGCTGCTGATTTTCTTAGACCTCATGAAATTGACAAGAATATTACCGTGTTAGTTGGGAATGCTATATTTAATCATGGAGGAACTCAGCTTTACTGCGATAGCGCGTATTTTCATACAACTGATAATAAAATTGACGCATTCAGCAACGTAAGAATTAGAATGAGCGATACCTTAAATATTTATGGTGATACCCTAAAATATGATGGAAATACTAAAGTTGCTGAAATTTTTAACAATGTTAGATTAATTGATAATCAAACAATTTTAACAACTAATTATCTTAATTATAATAGAAACAGTGGCATAGCAAGCTATTATACAGGCGGAAAAATTGTGGATAAAGAAAATGTATTAACAAGTAAAATTGGACATTATTTTACAAATAAGAAACAGTTTTTCTTTAAAAAAGATGTTTTTCTTGTAAATCCTAAATATACTATTGATTCAGATACATTGATGTATAACACAATAACCGAAATAGCATATTTTTATGGACCTACCTATATTGTAAGTAAAGAAAATACCATTTATTGCGAAAATGGCTGGTACAATACAAATACTGATAAATCTCAATTTAGCAAAAATGCTTGGTTGCAGACTAAAACCCAACACCTTGATGGAGATAGCTTATATTACGACCGCAAAATTGGATTTGGAAAAGCATTTAACAATGTTACATTAATAGATACAGCAAAAAATATAACTATAAAAGCCAACTATATCGAAAACAGTGAACTGTTTAATAAATCTATGTCAACAGATAGTGTTTTGGCAATTTTTGTTGACAATGGAGATTCTTTGTTTTTACATTCCGATACACTTAGAGCCAAATACGATACAGCCGATAATATTGAGTTGATGTATGCTTATCACAAAGTAAAGTTTTTTAGAAGTGATATTCAAGGGCTTTGCGATTCACTTTCGTTTGTAATGAAAGATTCTTTAATGACCATGTATTATAATCCAGTTTTGTGGACGGACGAAAACCAATTAACGGCTGATACTATTCAATTGCTTTCGGGTAAAGAGGAAATGAAAGAAATGTTTTTGCGAAGCAATGCTTTTATTATTTCGCAAAGCGATACCAATCAGTTTAATCAAGTTAAAGGAAGGAATATGCAAGGTTATTTTATTAAAAATCAATTGTATAAGGTTTACGTAAAAGGCAATTCCGAAACAATTTATTATATGAAAGAGGAGAATAGCAACGATTTGATTGGTATAAATAAAGCAGTTTCCAGCGATTTGCTCCTTTTTATCAATAATAAAAAAATGGAAACCATTACTTTTATTAAAAGCCCCGAAGGAACTATGTTTCCGCCGAAAGAACTTTCTGAACCAGATAGATTATTGAAAAATTTTAAATGGAGAGATTTACAACGTCCAAAAGAAAAATTGGATGTTTTTAAATGGGAGTAACTTTTGCTACAAATATTTCACTAATTCCTTTTGAGCCAGCAAATAATCTTCAGGAATACCAATATCGATAAAATAATTATCGGTTACATAAGCAGCAAAGTAGTATTTTGACAAATAAAGTTCTAAAAAATCTTTTTCAAAAGAAAACTTTTGCGGAAAGTTTAGTGATTGAAGTATTTTATTATCAAGTAAATACACACCTCCATTGATAAAACCTTTGTCCATGTATTTTTTCTCATTAAACTTTAATATACGATTATTAGATATTTCAACCGTTCCATACCTGTCGAAATGCTTCATTGGCTTAATAGCCAATGTAAAATCAGCTTTTTGGCTATTGTGAAACGTTGTTAATTCATTTAGGTTTACATCAAAAAAAGTATCGCCGTTAATAAGATAGAATAAGTTGTTATTTAGGTATTTACAGGCATTTAGAATGCCACCACCAGTACCAAGAGGTTCTTCTTCAATAGCATAAACCAACTCAATATTTTTGTACTTTTTGCCAAAATATTGCTCAATAACTTCATATTTATACCCAACCGAAAGTATAACCCTTTCAATTTGATACATAGATAAGTAATCTAATAAATATTTCAAAAAAGGCTTACCATTGATGGTTGCCATAGGTTTTGGAATATCTTTTATTACGCCTTGTAAGCGAGTTCCGAGTCCTCCGGCTAAAATTATTGCTTCTTTTTTCATTTAGTTGTCTGTTAATATAGTATTGATTAATAGTTAGTTCCGTAACTTGTTGTCAGGCGGATAGTGTATAATTCCTTGCTTTCAGCTTACTGCTATGTTTATTACTTGTTGTTATATCAGTTTGTTAAAAACTTCGCTTGCAGCAAGCGTTACTGTTAGTGGCTGCCCAATTTGTATTTGTTTTTTTAATAATCATTATTTAATTTCATCCCATCTTTATAATAATCATTACTAATAATATTACCATTCTCATCATATTGCTTTATTTTACCAGATAGAATGCCATTTTTATAATTGGAAATTAATTTTACTTTCCCATTTTTATGATAAACAAACTGTTGTCCATTTAGTATGTCATTTTTACAATTAATTTTTGCTTTTAGTTGCCCATTTTCGAACCATTGAAATTGAATCCCTTCCCATTTACCATTAAGGTATGTTCCACTATTTCTAAGTTTTC
>CAYTJB010000014.1:0-23443 GCA_964437995.1 uncultured Bacteroides sp.
CGAAGCATAAGGGTCGGCAACCATATCAAAAGCCCTGTGAAATGTAGTTCGCATTGGATAAGCCGTTTCGAGCAATTGACGGCAGGCGGTTTTGTCAATCTTCCCTTCTCTTGTAAGTGCTCCAAACACTACACCATCAGCACCCAAATTTTTGGCTGCAATAATGTCGTGCTTCATAATTTCCAATTCGAGCGAAGAATATAAAAAATCTCCTCCACGAGGTCGGATAATTACATGTAAATCAATAGAAAGATGTTTCCTTGCCAAAGCAATGGTAGCATAAGAGGGAGTAGTTCCGCCTTCTGGAATATTGTCGCACAATTCAACACGTTGCGCCCCGCCTTTTTCGGCTGCAATAGCAGATTCAACAGAATGGACGCAAACTTCCAAAAGCATGGGACGATTATTTATGGGACTTCTAAAAATTGCTTTTCCCTTTGTTGGACATAAAGAAAGCAGTTATTAGGTTAATAAGTTATTAAAAAAATATTATGAAGCAATGCAATAACCTAATAACCATTAACTTAATAACTTAATTTTAATAACAGTTTTTATTTATTTTTCCCTTTGGCATAAGCTTCATTCAATCCTTTTACTACTTCTTTTGTAATATTCAAGCTATCATTGGCATATAAAACACCGCTCATTCTTGATTTTTCGAGAATAAAAGAATATTTTGGACCTTGATTAAATCGTTTTACGTAAGCAAAAATAGAATCTTGTAATTGGATGTTTTTATTTTGTTTTACTTCAGCGAGTTGACCTCCTAAGCTTTTTTCTAATTCCATTAGGCTACTTTGTTTTTGTTGCAACGCAGCTTCTTTTTTCTTTTGTTCGTTTAATGGCATTGAAGCACCTGTTTTTAGATAGTTTTCGTATTCGGCTTTAAAAGTCATTGCTTGTGCTTTGTAGTTATTGGTAAGTTTTAATTCTAAATCTTCCAATTCTTTTTTAGTAGCTTTTACAAAATCATAATTTTCCCATAGCGTATCGCTATCAACATAAGCAATGCTCAATGCAGTTTTAATACCAATAGGTTGAGCAACTTCTTGTTTGTTACGTGAAGTAAAAAATAATACATAGAGTACTGCAATGGCTAAAAATATAAAGATATTAAATGCCATGCCACATCTTGATTTTTTACATTCGTTGGTTTCGTTACAAGAATTTTGATTGTTTGTGTTTTGTGTTGTTTCGTTCATGTTTTCTACAATATTGTTTTCTGTGTTCATAAAAATTTTATTAAATATATTTGCTTGATTTTTAATATAATATCTCTCAACTAATTCCCAATTTCCGACATAAATTTGATACGCATCAATCGGATTTCTTCTTCGGTATATTCATTTTCGCCTAATTCTTTTAAAGCATCTTGAATAGAATCGGATTCGGCTTCTCTAAAAAATTCGTAAATATCTTCTTGATGGTACATATCAATACATTCGTCAATATAATATTTGATGTCAATTTTTGTGCCCGACGAAACGATGCTTTCTACTTCAATAAGTAATTCGTTCATGGTAAGATTTTTGGCAATGGCAATATCTTCAAGAGATAACTTTCTATCAATATTTTGAATAATATACACTTTTAGTCCCGATTTATTGATAACTGACCTTACAACTAAATCCTGAGGTCGTTCAATTTCGTTTTCTTCAACATAAGCCTTAATTAAATCAATAAATGGTTGTGCATATTTTGTAGCTTTCCCTGAACCAACGCCGGTAATTTGCTTCATTTCTTCCATTGTAATAGGATATTGTATGGTCATATCCTCTAACGATGGGTCTTGAAAAATAACAAATGGAGGCAGTTTTTCTTTTCGCGAAATCTCTTTTCGTAAGTCTTTAAGTAATGAGAACAAGGTTTTATCGGTTGCATTAGAATGTCCACCTCCGCCACCTATTACATCCATTAAATCTTCATCTTCGTTCAAAAAATCATGATCTTTGGCAATCATGATTTTATAAGGTTTCTTAATATATTTTAATCCTTCGGCACTTACTTTTAATAAGCCATAGTTTTCAATATCTTTTACCAATAAATTTTCGATAATAGCTTGACGGATAACAGCATTCCAATAACCTTCTACTTTACCAGCTCCAATACCAAATTGAGGAAGCTTATCGTGCTTCATTTTTTTGAGTGTAGCCGAACCTTTTCCAATAATTATTTGAGCAATGTGCTTGGCTTTAAATAATTGTTTTACAGCCAATACTGTTTCAATTGCGGTAACTACATCCTCGGTTCCGTCTGTTTTTTCTTTTGGATGGTTACAATTATCGCAAGTGCTACAGTTTTCCTGATCGTAGTTTTCGCCAAAATAATGCAGCAAAACTCTTCTCCTACAAGCTGATGATTCGGCATAAGAAACAGTTTCGTTCATCAATTGCATAGCAATTTCTTGTTCTGCAACAGGTTTTCCTTTTAAAAATTTTTCGAGCTTATTAATATCTTCTTCGCTATAAAAAGCAATACAATTTCCTTCGCCATCATCACGTCCGGCTCTTCCAGTTTCCTGATAATATCCTTCCAAACTTTTAGGCATATCGTTGTGGATTACAAACCTAACATCGGGTTTGTCGATTCCCATACCAAAAGCAATGGTAGCAACAATAACATCTACGTCTTCCATCAAAAACTTATCTTGATTTCCGGCTCGAACTACTGGGTCTAATCCTGCATGATAAGGCAATGCTTTGATGCCATTTACTACTAATGTTTCGGCTAATTCTTCTACCTTTTTACGACTCAGGCAATAAATAATACCCGATTTGCCCATGTGTCCTTTGATGTATTTGATAATTTCTTTGTTTACATCTTTATTTTTAGTTCTTACTTCATAATACAAATTTGGACGGTTAAACGAAGAAATAAACAAATTGGCATTCATCATATTCAGGTTTTTTTGAATATCATGTTGCACTTTTGGTGTAGCAGTAGCAGTAAGGGCGATAATGGGTACTTTTTTGCCAATAGCTTCAATAATAGGTCGTAATCTGCGGTATTCGGGTCTAAAATCGTGCCCCCATTCCGAAATACAATGGGCTTCATCTATTGCATAAAAAGAAATAGTTATATCTTTAAAAAATTCAACATTTTCTTCTTTTGTAAGCGATTCTGGAGCTACATATAAAAGTTTAGTTTTGCCAGAAGTAATATCAGCTTTTACGGCTTTTATTTCTATTTTTGATAAAGACGAATTTAAAAAATGTGCAATTCCTTTTACATTCCCATAATTACGAATAGCATCTACTTGATTTTTCATCAATGCTATCAATGGAGAAATAATAATAGCAGTACCTTTGCTCATAATTGCTGGTAATTGATAACATAATGATTTGCCACCCCCTGTTGGCATTATCACAAAAGTATCTTTGCCAGCCAATACACTTTTAATAATTTCTTCTTGAGTTCCTTTAAAATTATCAAATCCAAAGATTTTCTTCAATTGTTTGTGAAGTAAATCAACTTCCTTAGTTGCCATTTATGATAGTAATTAAAAATATAAATACGTTATCTTTTGTAAAAATAGATTATTTTTTGCAAATCCTGCAAAATTTTTATTGCTGAATGAAAAATTTCACGTAGGTTTGTAATGTAAATGTACTACAAATTTATCAATTTTTTCAAAAATTATTAATTTTTCAAAAAAATTAACATTGAAATCACACGAAGAAATAAAAAAAATAGCATTATCAACAATTAACAACGAAGCTGAATCTATTGTTAATCTTAAGAATTACATTGATAATGAATTTGCAAAAGCTGTTGAAATAATATATCATTGCAAAGGTAGGATAATTATTTCAGGAATTGGCAAAAGTGCAATTATTGGCTCAAAAATAGTTTCTACCTTTAATTCTACAGGAACGCCTGCCATTTTTATGCACGCTGCCGATGCTATTCATGGCGATTTGGGAATTATTCAGCCCGATGACATTATTATATGTATATCCAAAAGTGGAAATACACCCGAAATTAAAGTGTTGACACCTTTAATTAAATCAATGGGGAACAAAATAATTGCAATGCACGGGAATGCTAATTCTTATCTTGCCTTGCAAGCCGATTACAATATCAATTGTAGTGTTCAAAAAGAAGCCTGTCCAAATAATTTGGCACCTACTTCAAGTACTACGGCACAATTGGTTATGGGCGATGCGTTGGCTGTTGCTTTGCTCGAATGTAGAGGTTTTACAACAAGCGATTTTGCAAAATATCATCCTGGTGGAGCTTTGGGCAAGCAATTGTACTTAAAAGTTGCTGATTTATCAGCAAATAACGAAGTGCCAAAAGTAAATCCAGAAACGGATATTAAAAAAACGATTATTGAAATTACATCCAAGCGATTAGGTGCAGCAGCTGTTGTGGAAAATGATGTAATTATTGGCATTGTAACCGATGGCGATTTAAGACGAATGTTGCAAAAAGACGGTGCCATTGAACAATTGAAAGCCAAAGATATTATGTCGTTACACCCAAAGACCATTCAAAAAGATGAATTGGCTGTTACTGCATTAAATGTAATGAAACTAAATAATATTACCCAATTATTGGTTGTTGATGATACCAATAAATATATAGGAGTAGTTCATTTGCACGATTTGCTTAGAGAAGGAATTATTTAAAAATTCAGATAAATTAAAAAATTGATTTTTAGAATGATACGTAAAAAAGTTTTAATTTTATTGGTTTGTATTCTACCATTGTTTTTTTGTTGCAGAACAAATTCTGCTTCGCAACGTCAACATCAAGTAGAAAAGCAAAAAGAGGAAAAGAACTCCGAACTTGAAAAAAAATATGCCGAAGCCAAAGAAAAACATTTAAAAAACCAAACCAAGCAAACTAAAAATAGGATGAAAGCTAATAAAGGAAAATCTGATGATGTGAATTATCAAAAAAAAGAATTTTTTCTGAAACGATGGTTTACTCGAAAACCAAATACTTGTGTTAAAACAACAGAATAGTCAACAATGAATAGTAGTAATTATGAATTATTTCAATTTTTATACTTACATAATGAAAACAGCCGTAAAATATATACTTACATTCTTTTTTGTTTTGGGATTTAGCTCTCTTTATTGCCAATTAAATACCAATTTCAAATTTGAGCGAATTTCGTCAGAAATGATGAAATTTTATAAGGGTTTATCACAAAACTTTGTTCAAACCATATTTCAGGATAAAGAAGGCTATATGTGGTTTGGTACTTGGGATGGACTCAATAGATTTGATGGCTACGATTTTTCAATTATTCGCCCCGATTATTTTAATGCAACTTCAGGAATTAGTAGCCCAAGTATTAGAATATTGTTTCAAGATAAAGACGGGTTTATTTGGATAGGTACAGAAAATGGGCTTAATAAATATGACCCCAACACCCGAAAAATTTCGCAATATAAAAATGATTTATTAGACAATAACACTTTGTCAAATGATTATATCGATGCAATTTGCGAAGATAATCAGGGTTTTATATGGGTTGGCACTAAAGATGGTTTAAATAAATTGAATAAAAAAACAGGCAAAATTATTCGTTATTATTTGAATCCCTGCAATACAAACTCATTGAGCAATAATTCAATCATGTACTTATTATCCGACTCAAGCGGGTTTTTGTGGATAGCTACTCAAAAAGGATTAAATCGCTTAAACCTGAATACCAAAGTATTTTCACGGTATTATCACAACCCTGCCGTAAAAACTTCAATAAGTAACGATTTTATAAATTGCTTATTTATAGATAATAATCATAATTTATGGGTAGGAACAGATGATGGCTTAAATCTTTTGAAAAAACAAAGCAAAAATTTTATTTCTTTCAAAAAACAAGCATCAGATCCACTATCATTGAGCAATAATAATGTAAAGACGATTACTCAAGATAAAAATGGCATTTTGTGGATTGGCACCATAGGAGGTGTAAATTATATGAATACTAACGATTATAAATTCTATTCTTATACCTCAAATTCTAATGATAATACAAGTTTAAGTAATGATTATATCAATTGCATTTACGAAGATAATTCTGGAAATATATGGATAGGTACTGCATGGGGTGGATTAAATAAAATTGACAAACAATCAAAAAAATTCAGGCATTTTAGCCACTTAAATAATATCGGAAACAATAGTATAAACAATAATTTGATTTGGTCGATTGTAAACGATAAAAAAGGAAATATTTGGATTGGTACTAATGGCGGTGTAAATATTTATAATAAAAAAACAAAAAAGTTTTCTTATATCACACATCAAGCCAATAACAAAAATAGCTTAGCAAGCAATAATGTAAGAATGATAGTTATAGACCATAAACGAGAAAATATAGTATGGTTTGCAACATTTGATGCAGGATTAGATAAGTACAACACGCAAACAAAAACATTCAAACATTACCAATACAATCCAATTGCCAAAAACGGAATATCAACCAATAAATTAATGTCGTTGTACGAAGATAAATTAGGTGATTTGTGGGTTGGAACTGAATTGGGAGGGCTTTGTATTTTAAATCCTGAAAAAGAAACATTTACAATATTTAAAAACAATCCAAAAGATCCTCATTCAATAAGCAACAATACTATTTATCCTGTTTACGAAGATAAAAACGATATAGTTTGGGTAGGTACTTACCATGGATTAAATAGATTTGACAGGCAAAGTAAAAGATTTTACAAATACTTTCACGAACCAAGCAATAATACAAGTCTCAGTAGCGATATGATTTTTTCTATTTATCAAGATAAAAGTGGATACTATTGGATAGGAACTATGGGTGGTGGCTTAAACAGATTTAATCCAATAACCAAAGAATCAAAATACTATACTGAAGCTAATGGTTTGCCCAACAACGTTGTATATGCTACAATTGAAGATAAATATGGCAATTTTTGGTTAAGTACTAACTTTGGTTTATCGAAATTTAATCCAGCAAAGGAAACTTTTGTAAATTTTGATGTTAAGGATGGTGTTCAAAGTCATGAGTTTAATTTTGGGGCTTCTTTAATTGATGAAGAAGGCGAGTTGTTTTTTGGTGGGATGAATGGATTTAATGCTTTTTATCCTGATGAAATTGTGATGAACAAAAATTTACCACCAATAGCAATTACTTCATTCCAACTATTTAATATAGAAATTCCAATAAGTTTAAAGGATGGAGATACTTTAAAATTAAATCATAACGAAAATTTTTTCTCATTTGAATTCGCTTCTTTGGATTATGTAAATTCTTACAAAAATAAATATGCATATTTTCTCGAAAATTTTGATAAAACATGGAATTATGTAAATGCTTCACGCCGATTTGCTGATTACACTTCGATACGACCCGGCAACTACATCTTTAGAGTTAAAGGTAGCAATAATGATGGCGTGTGGAACGAAAAAGGAATTAAGATTTATGTTCAAATAAAATCGCCTTGGTACAACACCATTTTATTTTATATAATTGTAATGCTATTTATCATTGCAAGTATTTTTGGAATAGTGATTTGGAGAATAAAGAAAATTCGCAAGAAACACGAAGTTGAGCAAAAAATGTTTGCAGTTCAAAAACAGATATTTGAACTTGAACAAAAATCATTACGATTACAAATGAATCCTCACTTTTTATTCAATTCTTTAAACTCAATACAAAGTTTTGTAATAGAAAATGATACCGATAAAGCCATTTATTATTTATCACGATTTTCGCAATTAATGCGATTGATTTTAAATAATTCGCAGCAAACATTTATAGTTCTGCAAGAAGAATTAAAAGTTATTAAAATATATCTCGATTTGGAAAGATTAAGGTACGATAATATTTTTAATTACACTATTACTATTGATGCTGATATTGAAGAAGAATTTATAGCTATTCCACCAATGATTATTCAGCCATATCTCGAAAATGCTATTATTCATGGTTTAATCAATAGAAAACGAGACGGCGAACTAAAAATTGAGTTAAAATTATTGGATAATTATATTCTTTGTATCATTCAGGACAATGGAATAGGAAGAGAAGCAGCTTTAAAAATAAGAGAACAGTCTGGAATTAATCATAAATCGAGCGGAATGTTAATTACTCAAGAACGATTGGATATAATAAACAAAAAAGGAAAAGACCAACTTTCGGTAAATATAATTGATTTAAAAAGCGATGACGGAATAGCCAAAGGAACTCGAATTGAATTAATGATTCTTTATAAAGAAGTGTAATTAATTATGAATGATGAGTTATGAATTACTTCGGTGTTCCAACTTCTAACGATAAACCTTACAAACCCTATGAACCAATAAATTATGATAAAAGCAATAATAATTGACGACGAAAAAAAATCAAGAGAAGCTTTAATGGGCTTAATAGACAGGTATTGTCCTGATATATTTGTTCTTGCTCAAGCTGATGGTTGTATCGATGGAATTGAAAAAGTAAAAGCCCACAATCCAGATATTGTTTTTCTCGATATTCAAATGCCCGATGGAAGCGGGTTTAACTTTTTGGAAGCTTTTAATGATTTTAATTTTGAAGTAATTTTTACAACAGCTCACGATCAATATGCAATCAAAGCTATAAAATATAGTGCATTAGATTATTTGTTAAAACCTATCAACCCAGATGATTTAAAAGATTCTATTACAAAATATCTTCAAAAACAAGACAAAGGACAAATTAATAAAAACATCAAAGTATTACTTGATAATATGAAATTACCAAGTTCAGAGCCAAAGAAAATAATTTTATCCACTTCCGAAGGAATACATATTCTTAGTGTTGATGAAATTATTAGATGCGAATCTGACGACTATTACACAAAATTTTTCTTAACTAATGGTAATTCTATTTTGATTTCTAAAACATTAAAACAAAATGAAGCCATGCTTAGCGATTTTAATTTTATCAGACCACACCGATCACATCTTATAAACACCAAGTACATAAAAAACTTTTTAAAAATAAATGAAAGCCATATTTTAATGAATGATGGTAGCAAAATTCCAGTTTCCAGAAGAAAACGAGAAGAAATTATTCGTGTTTTGAGTCAATTATAAACTTACTGATTGATTGAAATATAACGAATCATTTAAAAACCATACTACAAACAGTATATATGTGTGTGTCGCCCTTATAGGGCTTAAAATTTTTGAGTATGTGTTTTTTTACCATAATATCGTTCCTAACGGAACTATTTTTAGCAACGTAGTTGCAAAACTTTAGTAACAAAATTAAAAAAATATCAATAAAGTGCCGTAGAGCCTGTCCCGCTTTTGTGCGGGACACGAAACAAAGACTTTTAAAATTAGTCGCTTAGTAGTGATAAACTTTATGAAACATAATTGAAATTATACCGAGTCAATTGCAGCAAAGTTTTTTTGTAAACCTGATTTCACTCGGTATAAAATATATTGTATAAAAGGAAAATAGATGATAGGGAATATACCAGATTTTTTTAAAAAATAACCGTAAACTTTATTAAAGATACCGTAAACTGATTTCTCTTTTATTGAATAAAAAAAGAGTAGTACTTTTATACAAAAATTTATAAAAATTCATAAAAGTTTATAAAAATAACAAACACATATATAATAATAGGTATGGATATATTAAAAATAAATAATAATAATTATTATTACCTTATGTATGAGCACTTTGATAAAAAAATAACAATAAAACAAAAATAAAAGTAAAGGGTATTGATTTTTTTTTTAATTTTACGCCCTTTAAAAACGCAGATTAATTCTAACATAAAATTACAGGTGTATGTTGAAAAAATTATTCTTTTCATTTGGAATTTTACTATCAGTAAATCTGATGGTATTTTCGCAGTCGGGTGAACTTAAAGGTAAAATTACCGATAAGGATACCAAAGAACCTATTGCATTTGCCAATATAGTTATTGAGCAAGCAGGAAAAATATTTGGTGGTAGTACAACGGATTTTGATGGTAAATATACCATTAAGCCTATTCCAGCAGGTAAGTATGACGTTAAAGCTACTTACGTTGGTTACAAACCTATGTTAATTAAAGGAGTGCAAATTAACACAAATGTCATAACATTTTATGACGTTGTAATGGAGCCTACTGCTACCACACTTGAAGTGTTTACTGTAGTCGATTACAAAATACCATTAATTTCAAAAGATCAAACTACTTCTGGCGAAACTCGTACTGCTGAAGATATTGCGAGAATGCCAGGACGTTCTGCCGAATCTGTTGCTGCTACTATGGGAGGTGTTCAATCTGTTGATGGTAGTATGGGTAGTGTGAGGGGTGCTCGCGACAATGATGGTAGTACCGTTACTTATGTGGACGGTGTGAGAGTAAGAGGAGGTGTAAATTTACCCAAATCTGCTATTGCAGAGGTATCTATGTATTTAGGAGGAATAGCTGCTAAATATGGTGAAGCTACTGGTGGTGTAATGAATGTTGTTACTACGGGACCTTCTCGCGAATTTGGTGGAGGTTTAGAATTAGTTACTTCTCAATTTCTCGATAAATTTGGATATAACATATTGTCATTCAATTTAACAGGACCTATTTTGAAAAGCAAAAGCGATAAAAAATCTTCTTTATTAGGTTTCTTTTTAGCAGGTGAATTTAATTACAATAAGGATACAAGACCCTTTGCTAATGGCGATTATAAGGTAAATGACACAAAAAGAACATTCCTTGAACAAAACCCTTTACTTATTGAAAATGGCATTGTTAGACAAAATGCAGATTTTCTTAGAATGTCTGATTTAGAAAAAATAGATGCAAAGGAAAATGGTGCAGCTTATGGTGCTAATTTTGTGGGGAAAATTGATGTTCGTACTACGGCTACTACAACCCTTCAATTTGGTGGTAATTTTAGCTATGATAAAAATAGAATTTGGAATCGAGGTAATTCTTTGTTAAATTCCGTAAATAATGGAGAACGCATGCTTACTAATTGGAGTGTAAATGGAAAATTTGCGCAACGTTTTCCAGCTGATAAAGACAGTAAATCGTTAATAAAAAATGTATTTTATCAAATCCAAGCCGACTACACTAAAACTAATCAAACAGCACAAGATAGAACTCATCAAAGTAATTTGTTTGATTATGGTTACGTTGGAAAATTTACCACAACCAGAATACCTACTTTTGCTGTAGGCTCAGATACTGTTGATGGTATTGTATATAATAATGCATTGCTTATGCAGAATGTAACACCTATCAATGTTGCTTTTGAACGTTCCGAACGAAATCCTTTGTTAGCTAATTATACTTCTCAACTTTATAATTCTTTTGGGCAAGTTTTTAATAATCAAGACCAAATCCAAAATTTGGGTGGAATGCGTAATGGCGATATGCCAGCTAGTGTTTATAGTTTGTATAATAGAACAGGAACGGTTTATAATGCTTATAATCTTTACGATAATTCTCAAATAGGAATAACCGTAAATGGTTCTGCCGATATTGGTAACCATGCTATTGAATTTGGTATTCAATATGAACAAATAAAAGAAAGTTATATTGGGTATTCTCCTACAAGACTATGGGAATTAGCCAGAAGATTAACCAACGGTCATATTGATCAAATAAATACCAGCGATCCTTATTTACGTTTAGGCGGATTACAGGACACTATTTATTATAATTATATTTATAACCAAGCCAGACAATCAATATTCGATATAAATTTACGTCAAAAATTAGGCATGCCAGTTAATGGACATACTATTAATGATTGGATTGATATTGATAGATATGATCCATCTATGTATTCTGTTGATATGTTTAGTGCAGATGAATTGTTAGATAATAATAATAGCCCTGCTGTATATTATTATGGTTATGATTATAAAGGAAATAAGTTAAGTAGCAAGCCTACATTAAATGATTTTTTTACAGCAAGAGATGGAAATGGTAAATACAAACGCGAAATAGCAGCTTTTGAACCATTATACATGGCTGGCTATATTCAAGATAAATTTGAATTCAAAGATTTAATTTTTAATATTGGTGTGCGTGTTGATCGTTTTGATGCCAATCAAATGGTATTAAAAGATCCTTATTTATTCTACGATTCCAAAAAAGTAGGAGATAAAGATGTGTATGGTTCTCAAAACACTATAAATGGAGGTGTTCACCCATCAAATATTGGGCAAGATTATGTTGTTTATGTAGATGATTACAAATCTTCTTCACCTAAAATTTTAGGATATAGAAATGGCGATGTATGGTACAATGCCACAGGAACAGTTGTTAGTGATCCTACATTAATCAGTGGAAACTCAGGTAAACCTACTCCTTATAGAGTTTCTGCTACCCAAACTGATATAAGTGTTGATGCATTCAAAGATTATGTGCCTCAAACTACTTTTATGCCTCGTATTGCTTTCTCTTTTCCAATATCTGACGAAGCTTTGTTTTTTGCACATTACGACGTTATTACAAAAAGACCAATAGATGGCTTAAGGTTAGACCCTGTTGGGTATTTGTATATTGAAAATTTGGGAACCAATACTGTAAATAATCCTAATTTACTACCCGAACAAACTACAGATTATGAATTGGGCTTTAATCAAAAAATTAGCAATTCATCTTCTTTAAAATTTTCAGCTTTTTATCGCGAAATGAGAAATCAAATTAATACTAAACGTTTTACAGGAGCCGACCCTAATCCTAATTATCTTTCTTATACCAATATTGACTTTGGAACTATTAAAGGTTTAACGGTTAGTTATGATTTAAGAAGAACAGGTAATTTTAGAGTTTCAGCTAACTATACCTTACAGTTTGCTAATGGAACAGGTTCAAATTCCGAATCTCAGAGAGCATTGGTAAGTTCTGGGCAGCCCAACCTAAGAACAATGACATTTCTTGATTATGATCAAAGACATGCTGTAAAAGCATCTATTGATTTTCGTTATGAAGGAGGGAAAAAGTACAATGGTCCTAAAACTTCATTCAAAGTTAAAGGTACTGATAAAGTTAAAACTATACTTTGGTTTGAAAATACTGGTCTTAACATTACCTTTAATGGTGCTTCGGGTACACCTTATACAAAACGCGATTTTAATGAGAATACAATTATAGGTCAGCAAAATGGATCACGCTTACCATGGCAATTTTTTATGGATGCACGAGTTAATAAAGAATTTATGATAAAAGCAGGAAGCAGAATCTTAGCCTTAAACATCTATGTTTCGGTAATGAACGTATTAAATTCTCAGAATATAATGGGTGTTTATGCTACAACGGGTAACCCTAACGATGATGGTAAATTAACAAACCCAAGATATCAAGCTGAAATTAACGCTTACACAGACCCTCAGTCTTATAGAGATTTATATTCAGTATCAATTAATAGCCCATACAACTATTCGTTACCAAGAAGAATACGCTTGGGATTAGAACTTAATTTTTAATAAATTATATATTATATCAATAACTTAATAAATATATACAGATGAAAAAAATATATCGCTTAGTATTTATAGCCCTTATTAGCTTTTTCTTGTGCAACAATGTGTTTGCAGAGAAATATAAAGGCGAAATCAAAAAAAGCAATGTAAAGCAAACAAAATCAGATAGGTGTTCACCAGCTTCGGGGTCTTCTGATTTAAATGTGAATAATGTTAGAGCTCGTATTAATACTGGTGGAGATATGTGGTGGGATATGACAAGTGCTGCAAGATATGAAATCCCGAGAGGGAGTAGGAGAACTTCTATGTTTGCATCTGCCTTATGGATTGGTGGATTAGACGTTGATCGTAATCTTAAATTAGCTGCTCAAAGGTTTAGGCAAGATGGTCAAGATTATTGGACAGGACCACTAACAATTGCACAAGGTCCAAATTGGGGGCAAGCAGATATTGATGCTCAAGTTTGTAAAGATTACGACAAGCATTTTAAAATAACAAAAAAAGAAGTACTAGATTTTAAGGCTAGTGGGGAAATAACTGATGTTATTAAAAGTTGGCCTGCACATGGCGATGTTACTAAAGGTCAATCAAGATTCTTAGCACCATTTTTTGATAAGAACGGGGACTATAGATACTCTACTGATGATGGAGATTATCCATATTATGATTTTACTAATTCACTTTGTCCAACAGATCCTAAAAATCAAAATCCTGATGGGACATGGAAACCCTTAGATCCTACGATGGAAACAACAGAAGGAATTGTTAAAGGTGGTATTTTGGTTGACCAAGTACTTAAAGGCGACCAAACATTGTGGTGGGTATTTAACGATAAAGGGAATGACCATACCGAATCAGGAGGGGCAAGTATTGGATTAGAAATAAGAGCGCAAGCTTTTGGATTTTCTACCAACGATGAAATTAACAACATGACTTTTTATACTTATGAAATCATTAACCGTTCTACTTATACTCTTAAAGATACTTACTTTAGCCAATGGGTTGATCCCGATTTAGGCTATGCTGGTGATGATTATGTAGGTTGTGATGTTGGTAGAGGCTTGGGATACTGTTACAATGGTAGAGCTACTGATGGTGCTGGACAATATTATGCTTATGGGGATAATCCTCCGGCTGTTGGGGTTGATTTTTTTCAAGGACCCTACATGAATCCCGATTCAATTGATAATCCTAAATTAGTTTCTGGAAATCCTACTGTTGAAAGTGTAAATGGTGTAAATTTTGGAAATGGTATTGTTGACGACGAACGCTTTGGAATGAGACGATTTGTGTATTATAACAATAGTGGTACTGGTATAAATGGAGAACCTGATAAAGCTTCGGATTATTATAATTATTTAAGAGGAATATGGAGAAATAACCAACCAATGACTTATGGTGGGAATGCAACTAATTTCCCAGGTGTCCAATGTGATTTTATGTTTCCTGACGATACCGACCCATTATTTCTTGGAACTAGAGGAATTATTGTTCCTGGAGCACTTTGGAACGAGCAAACAGCTAATAATGCTCCTGCCGATAGACGTTTTATGCAATCTGCCGGTCCATTTACATTAAGGCCAGGTGCTGTAAACTATGTTACTGTGGGTATCCCCTGGGCACAAGCACTTTCTGGTGGACCTTGGGCTTCTGTTCAACTATTAAGGGAGGTTGATGACAAATGTCAGGCTCTATTTGATAACTGCTTTAAAGTATTAGATGGACCTGATGCTCCGAATTTAACAGTAAAAGAATTAGACAGAGAATTGATATTTTTCCTAACCAACGAAAAAGGTTCTAACAATGAAAAAGAAAGGTACAAAGAGTTAGATATTCGAATTCTTGAAACACAAGTTATTAAGACTACTATTAAAGATTCAGTTACATCAGGAAGTGGTGATACCACAACACATATTATTATTACAAGATATGATACCATTCCTAATGATAGGTATTATAAATTTGAAGGCTATCAAATATTCCAATTAAAAGACAATACTGTGTCGATAGCTGATATTACTGATGATAGTAAAGCTAGATTGGTAAAACAATGCGATATAAAGAATTTTGATGCTAAAACATTAGAACCAATAGGACAACTTATAAATTATGAAAAAAATAATGCTTTAAATGGAGCTTTAGTTCCTGTTGAAAAGGTAAATGGTGCAAACGAAGGAATTGTTCATACTTTCCGAATCTTGGAAGATCAATTTGCTTCAGGCGACAAACGTTTGGTAAACCATAAGAAATATTATTTTATTGCATTAGCTTATGCGCATAATGAATGGAAAAAGTATGATCCACTTTCTGGTGATACAAAAGGGCAAAAAGAACCTTATTTAGCAGGTAGAAAATCTGTATCTGGCGAAATACGTTCTGTTACATGTATTCCTCACAAAACTTCGCCAGAAGCCAACGGAACTCAGTTGAATTCAGTGTATGGCTCAACTCCTAAAATTAAAAGAATAGAAGGACAAGGGAATGGAAATTTAATAATAGATTTAACACAAACAAGTATCAATGAGTTACTATCAAAAACTTCAGCTCCTTATATTGTCGAAAATCCTATTTATGAAAACAATCGAGGTCCTATTAATGTAAAAGTAATTGACCCATTAAATGTTAAATCAGGAAGTTATACTATAAAATTTTTCCCTGGAATTAAAACTGATTTAACAGATGCTACATGGAAATTATACAATAATGTAAATGGAAGTTTAACATTAATTGATACCTCTGAAGTAACAATTAACGTAACCAACGAGCAAATTTTCCCCGATTTAGGTTTATCGGTTTCTATTGCACAAATAGCTAAAATAGCAACAACTCCTGATGATGTACCATCAGTTGCAGGTGTTGAAAATATTGTTTCAGATGGAGGCTTTTTAGAAGCAAGTTTAACATTTACAGATAATACAATGCAATGGCTAACAGGTGTTTCTGATAACGATGTAAGTACAATTGGTTTCAATTGGATTAGATGTGGTTCTGTGGAAACCTCCGTTGTGGCAGATAAAGAAATAGAGGATTATTATTATGATGTTCCAAATCCCGAACGACCTGGATATAGGATAAATTATTTTCTTGATAAGAAGCAGCAATATGAAAATATCTTGCAGGGAACTTGGGCTCCCTATCGTTTAACTTCTTTTTATGACAATGGTCCTGCTTATAATGAGGATCACACAAAGCAAATGCACCCTTCTTTTGCAAAGAATTTAATTGTAAATATAAGTAGTGTTGATGTAGTGTTTACTGCCGATAAATCAAAATGGACAAGATGCCCTGTTGTTGAAACAGGCGATGATGTATCATTATCTGAAGGTGGTGCTCCTAAATTAGAGCTAAGAAGACATGCATCTGTTAATAAAGAAGGAACAACTGTTGTTAATCAAGATAATAACGATTATCCAACGGGTATGGGTTGGTTCCCTGGTTATGCAATTAATGTAGCCACTGGCGAAAGATTGAATATTATGTTTGGAGAAGATTCATGGTATGGTGGTCATAATGGCAGAGATATGAAATGGAACCCAACGACTTCTTACTTCGATCATTTTGGAAATGCTGTATTTGGTGGCAAGCATTTTATTTATATTATGGGGCATAACGATAATTTTGAAAATGGTGATCCTGACTACAATTGCCCTGCTTATGATAAAGGTGCTTGGTTACATAATCATTTAATAAGCGGCTATGGCACAACGGATATGAAATCAGTTTATTACAATGCAATGTGGGTTACTTTGCCTATAGCTTTTATTCCTAATAACGATCCATCTCAAATACCAACAGATGCTAAAGTTAGACTTAGGGTAGCAAAACCATACTCACGTTATTATTCTACTACAAACGTAGGACCTACAGTAGCAGCTGTTCAAAACAATAATTATCCTATGTATCAATTTAATACAGATGATTTGGCTGTTCAAAAGGGTGTGCTTTCTATAGCACAATCAGCTTTAGACCTAATAGGAGTTGTCCCCAATCCTTATTATGCATTTTCAGATTACGAAGAAAATCAAATAGATAATAGAGTCAGAATTATCAATTTACCACAAAAATGTGTAGTTACTATTTATACATTAACAGGCACTTTGATTAGGCAATATAGTGTTGACAAACAGGGTGTTGAGTCTGGAAATATTAATGGAGATGCACGAACATCAATAGATTGGGATTTGAAAAATTTTGCGGGCATACCTATTGCTGGAGGAATCTACATCATTCATATAAAAGCTGATGGAATTGGAGAAAAAACAGTAAAATGGTTTGGTGCATTACGTCCAACTGACTTAAATGCTTTTTAATCTATTAAGTTATAATAAATTATATAATAATATATAAACCAATGAGTATGAAAAAAATATATAGCTTATTAATTCCAGCGGTTTTAATAACTTTATCAATAGTTTCTTCAAAAGAAGCTTTGGCTGGTAACGAAGATAGAGTGGGCCAAGCAGGAGCACAAGAACTACTTATTAACCCATGGGCAAGAAGCTCAGGCTGGGGAGGTGTAAATACTGCCAATTCGCGTGGTTTGGAAGCAAGTTTTAATAATATTGCAGGCTTAGCTTTTACCGATAGAACAGAGATTGTTTTTTCGCAAACAATGTGGCTAAAAGGATCAGGTACTAATATTTCAACTTTCGGTTTTTCTACAAAAGCTGGAGAAAGTGGAGTAATAGGGTTGAGCATTATGGCTCTATCAGTAGGTGATATTGAAATTAGAACGGTAAATCAGCCTGATGGTGGAATAGGAACGTATAAACCTTCTTTTATTAATATCGGTATTTCTTACGCAAAAACATTTTCAAATAGTATTTATGGAGGTATTAATGTAAAAATTATTTCCGAATCTATTTCCAATGTAAGTGCTCAGGGAATAGCTATTGATGCAGGTATCCAATATGTTACAGGACCTACTGATAATATTAAATTTGGTATTTCTTTAAAAAATGTTGGACCAACTTTGTCATTTTCTGGTGATGGTTTTTCTTTTAGTGGAACTCAAAATGGTTCAACAAAATCACATACCATTGAAGAACGTCAAGCAGATTTTGAATTGCCATCTCTTATTAATATTGGTGCAGCTTATGATTTTAATCTAAGCGAAGATCATAGAATAACAGTAGCTGGTAATTTTACTTCTAATTCGTTTTCAAAAGATCAATACACTTTAGGTGTTGAATATGGATTTATGCAATATTTAATGGTTAGAACAGGATTTACTTATGAAAAAGGTCTTTTTGATGTAGCTACTCGTACTACTGCATTATCAGGACCAACTGCTGGTGTTACTGTTCAAGCTCCATTAAGTAAAGAAAAAGGTACAGCTTTTTCTTTAGATTATGCATACAGAGCTACTAATGTATGGGAAGGATGTCATACAATAGGTGCAAGAATTACTTTCTAATACCTATTTTTAGCATATAGGTTTTAAAAATTATTGAGATATTTTAAAAAGACCCTTTTTTACAAAGGGTCTTTTGTATTATTAAATTATTAAGTGTAAAACAACATGTCTAATATTTCTTATTATAACGAAGAAGGACTTCAAAAACTGAAAGATGATTTGAATCAGATGATTGCAGTTGACCGACCATCTGTTTCGCGTATGATTGCCGAAGCACGCGATAAAGGAGACTTATCTGAAAATGCCGAATACGATGCAGCAAAAGAGGCACAAGGCATTTTAGAATTAAAAATTTCTAAATTGCAAGAGCTTATTAGCAATGCTCGCTTAATAGATGAGTCTAAATTAGATAACTCTAAAGTTTTATTACTATCTGTTGTTACCATTAAAAATTTAAAAAATGGTGTAACCATGAAATATACCATTGTCCCCGAAAGTGAAGCGGATTTAAAAACTGCCAAAATCTCTGTTACTTCTCCTATTGCCAAAGGGTTATTAGGAAAAACTGTTGGCGACAAAGTAGAAGTTCAAGTTCCTGCAGGCATTGTTCCTTTTGAAATTGTTGAAATTAGTAGAGTAATATAACGAAATCAGTAATTTCGTTCTTCTTACTTCTTCTTTTTTATCACTAACATTAAGTACTTTATGAACTTTTAAACTTTATAAACTTTCGACTTACTATGGCAAGCATTTTTACAAAAATTATAAATGGAGAAATCCCATCTTATAAAATAGCAGAAAACGAAGATTTTTATGCCTTTTTAGACATTTCGCCTTTAGCCAAAGGGCATACATTGGTTATCCCCAAAAAGGAAACTGATTATATTTTTGATATTGAAGATGACGAATACAAAGATTTGTTTTTATTTGCTAAAAAAATAGCAAAAGCTATTGAAAAAGTGATACCATGCCAAAAAGTTGGGTTAACCATAATTGGGCTTGAGGTTAGGCATGCTCATATTCACTTAATTCCTATCAATTCTATATATGATATGGATTTTAAACAACCAAAACTTAAACTTTCGAGCGAAGAATTTCAATTAATTGCTGAAAATATATCAGAAGCTTACAAAACATTGTAAATCTTTTTACAACGGCTTTTTTATTACCTTTTCTGGATTTTTGGCTACAAAACTTTTCCAACCTGTAAACGAAGAACTTCCATCGCCACCAATATCACGTTGAAAAAAATGACAAACTGCTGCTGCTAAACCATCTGTAGCATCTAAATGAGTTGGGATTTCTTTTAAGTTTAACAATTTGAGTAACATAGCTGCAACTTGTTCTTTTGAAGCATTTCCATTACCAGTAATAGATTGTTTTATTTTTTTTGGCGAATATTCAAAAATCGGGATCGAACGATATAAACCAGCAGCCATTGCAACTCCCTGTGCTCTACCGAGTTTTAACATTGATTGAACATTTTTACCATAGAAAGGTGCTTCAAGCGCCATGGCATCGGGATGATATTTTTCAATTAAATCTAAGCAAGTTTCAAAAATTTTCTTTAGTTTTATCGGCTGGTCCGAAAATTTGTCTAATTTTAGAACGTCCATTGTGATAAAGCTAATTTTGCTTCCGGTTTGCTCAATTATGCCATAACCCATGATGGTTGTACCTGGGTCAATGCCTAAAATTATTTTGTTGGTTATCAATTCGTATAAATTAAATGTTTAAAAATACAAAGTTAAATAAAACTTATAATTTTTTACTAAAGTTAGTAATAATAAGTGCTTCCTTTGGATATATTGGCTATCAGTTGTTTTTTAACGAAAACTATAAAAAATTATTGAATCTGTTTTCGTCGAGCTATAACTTAGAAAAAACGATGTTATTGCTTTTAGTGATTGTTTTTTTTATGATAATAAACTGGAGCATAGAAGCCTATAAATGGAGGTATTTAATAAAAAAAGTGGAAATTATTTCTTTTGCAAAAGCACTAAAAGCTGTTTTGGCAGGATTAAGCGTGAGTACATTTACGCCCAACAGAGTAGGAGAGTTTTTAGGACGTGTATTCATACTTCAAAAAGCAAATCCATGGAAAGCCATTTTTATTTCGATACTTTGCAGTATGAGTCAGCTAATGATTACATTACTAATGGGTTCTGTAAGTATGATTGTTTATGTTGTTGCTTTTCTGTCAAAACAAAACGTTTTTCCTGCTTATGTTTTGTATGTTTTTGTTGCCTTACTATTGATTGCTAATTTTTTGATGTTGTCAATTTTCTTTAATGTTTCATTTATAAGTAAATGGTTAAATGTATTGATAAAACCTAAATGGCGGAAAATGAAAGGATATCTCAAAGTTTTTTCTTATTTTAAATTCTATGAGCTAAGAAATGTATTGTTATTTAGCTTATTGCGATATTTTATTTTTTCGTTTCAGTTTTATTTATTGTTGCGATTTTTTAGCGTACCCTTGAATATATTTGAAGGGATTTTTCTTATCTCATTGGTTTATTTTGTTATTTCAGCTATTCCAAGCATGACACTTGCCGAACTTGGTATTCGGGGTTCTGTTGCGGTAGGCGTGTTTGATTATTATTTTAATACAACGTTAAACATGAATGTAAATTATAATTTTGCTATAGTTGCAGCAACTTCTGTTTTGTGGCTGATTAACATAGCTTTACCGGCTTTCATCGGTAATTTTTATGTAATGAAATTGAATTTTTTTAAAAAGTAAAAGTCGTAAATATGGAGTGTGGTTATTATAAGATTGCTTTTTATTGTCTTACCATTATTCATGTTTAATAGCATTTTCCGCTAATACATGGACTATTAACAACAAAATATCCAAAAATTGCTCCAAGTATAATGCTTCCAAATGGATTTCCTGTTATTGAACAACCACCTGATGTGCAGCCATAGAAAGTATAATACAAAAATCCTAAAATACCTCCTAAAATTATTGCTATTGCTGGTTTCCAGAAATACCACGAATGAATTAATTGTTTAAAACTCTTAGGTTTATTCCTATTTTCACACGATTCGCTCATAATTTTTTATTTCTAATTCATATTTTACAATTTACATTTCACGCAAAAAAATCTTATCATTTACTCTTTTTCATTGTAAATTGATTCAACCTTATTGTACTGCTCTCATAGGGCAATATCTAATACATTTTCCGCATTCAGTACATTTATCTTCGTCAATTATTGGAAGACCATTTCCATTTTGTGTTATGGCTCCTAATGGGCAAACCATAATTATTGGACAACGATGATTTTGAGGGCAAGCGTTTTTATTTACTTTTAATGCCATAATTTTAGGGTTTAAAATTCTGCTGCAAAGATAATATAAATTATTTAATATATCGCATTAGTATCACTATTTTTTTTGAATATCACTTAAAATGTGTACTTTTGTAAGAATATATCTTGTAAGGATAAAATTTTTAGTAGAAAAACAGATGCATTCGGTATAATTTTATTTTTACCAAATAGTTAAAAGTGTGAATATGATTATTATAGGATTGCTTGTTATTATTTTAACATATTTATGTTTAATATTTTTGTATGCTTATTTTTTTAAGAAAATAAGTTGTAGAAAACCTAATTATCAAAATGATAACAATGTAAATGTGAGTATTATTATTCCGGCTCGCAACGAATCGCATTGTATTTTAGAGTTATTGCAATCCATTAAAAACCAAACTTATCCTTTCCAATTTATCGAAATTATTGTTGTGGACGATGCTTCTACAGATAATACTTCTCAAATAGTTCAGGCGTTTGCCAACCAATATCCAGAGCTAAATTGTAAAGTTTTTAGGATAGAAGATGATACCACGAAGCAAACGTATAAAAAGTTTGCGATTAGCAAAGCCATTCAGGCTTCGAGTGGCGATTTAATTATTACTACCGATGCTGATTGCGTTATGGGTTGCGATTGGATTACAGGAATTGTAAGTAAATATAAACAAACACAAGCCAAAATGCTGGTGGGCTTAGTTGCTTATCATAAAGATGATAATGCTTTTCAGAAAATGCAACATTTAGAGTTTCTAAGTCTTATTGCTTCGGGTGTGGCAGCCGTTGAGTCTGGGTTTCCGATAATGTGTAATGGTGCCAATTTAATTTATGAACGCAAAGCTTTTGATGAAGTAAATGGATTTGATGCAAACGACCGATTTGCATCCGGTGATGATGTTTTTTTGTTATTAAAATTGAAAAAGCATTTTGGAAAGCAAAGTATTTTTGTGTTAAACGACAAAAATACAATTGTTTATACACAAGCTAAAAAAAATCTTACTGAATTTATACATCAACGAATTAGATGGGCTTCCAAGGCAAAAGGCTACAAAGATTTTTCAATATTATTGGTTGCAGGCATTGTGTTTGCTTACAATACAAGTATAATTTTCTCTTTCCTGATTGGAATATTTTTTAATGAATTTCTGCTTTTTGGTCTGTATCTACTTACAATAAAGATAATTGTGGATTTTCCAATTTTATTTAGAATTACAAAATATGTAAATCGTAAAGATTTATTGGTATATTATTTGCCATTGCAAATAGTTTATTTTCCTTATATTTTGATAATTGGGGTTATAAGTAGTTTTGTAAGCTATCAATGGAAAGGAAGAACGGTAAATTAGTGAACAATAAATTACATTGACAGTGTGTTGATTTTGT
>CAYTJB010000015.1:0-22935 GCA_964437995.1 uncultured Bacteroides sp.
CCAATGCAACTACTTATATTTGGGCTTATTCAGGTACAGGTGTTACATTTATACCCTCTGCTACAACCATTACAGATAGTGTAAGGATTAATTTTGCCAATAACGCAACATCCGGAAACTTAACAGTTAAGGGTCATAATGCTTGCGGTGATGGAATTGTATCAGCTGTTTATCCTATTTATGTTTCTTCGGTTGGTATTACCGAAAATGACAAACCTTTGAATTATAGTATTTATCCAAATCCTACAAATGGAATTATTACGATATATATCAATGGATTAAACAATAGTTTAGATTTACAAATTGTAAATATTCAAGGTAAAGTCTTACATAATGAGAAACTTATTAATAATAAACAATCTTGCACTCAAGATATTAATTTATCTGTTTATCCAAAAGGTATTTATTTTGTAAGATTTACCGACAGAAACTTTACAAAAGTTGAGAAAGTTGTACTTCAATAATTTGCAATCTGTTTCAAAATAAAAAGGGGAAGTTTACACTTTCCCTTTTTATAGACTTTTAAAAAATTAAATCTTCGCCAAATCAATTTCAAAATTATAATCCTTTTCGGGGTTGCTACAATGCA
The DNA here is from genome assembly GCA_964437995.1 of uncultured Bacteroides sp. Classification (GTDB taxonomy): domain Bacteria; phylum Bacteroidota; class Bacteroidia; order Bacteroidales; family JACABE01; genus JACABE01. The sequence goes on from CAYTJB010000015.1 coordinate 590, forward strand.
ATACGCATTGATCGCAAACCGATAATTCGCCTCTCAATCGCCTTTTTACCATATCTTCGGTGCGATGCCTTAATGATTCAATGCTGATTTTCTGAATAACTTCGTCGGCAAAAGCGTACATCAGCAACATACGTGCATTGTGCTCAGAAATTCCGCGAGAACGAATATAAAACATAGCTTCTGTATCCAATTGTCCCACAGTTGCTCCATGACTGCACTTTACATCGTCAGCATATATTTCTAAAAATGGCTTGGTATTTACTTTGGCTTTATCGGTTAACAAAATATTTTTATTGCTTTGAAAAGCATTGGTTTTTTGTGCATCTTTATGTACAACAACGTGTCCATTAAAAACACCACTTGCTGAATCGTCTAAAATACCTTTAAAAAGCTCGCTGCTGTTACAATTCGGGTGCAAATGTTCTACAAATACAAAATTGTCAATGTGTTGCTTTCTATCCATGAGGTACAAACCATAAATATTGGCTTCACATGCTTGACCATCCATTTTTACATAATTGTTATTTTTCAAAATTCCACCGTTCAAACTTAAGCCATTGCTTAATAAATGGGCATTGTTAGCCATATTAAAATAAGTAGAATTTATTATTGTAGAATCATTGTTAACATTTTGTAGTTTGTAATGATCTAAATTGGCATTTTCGCTAAGCACAATTTCGGAAACGGTATTACTTAAGCTTTTTTGATGGTTATAAGAGTCGTCGCAATGAATCAATGTAAGTTTACTATTTCTGCCAAGAATAATCAAATTACGTGTTTGCAAACAAATATTTTGATCGTGATGGATAATATTTACAATTTGAAAAGGTTTTTCAACTTCAACTCCATCAGGAACATAGATAAAAAACCCATCTTGAGCCATGGCTGTATTGATAGCTGTAAATCCATTCTTTGTAGTATCGGCATATTGAGCAAAATGCTTCTCCACAATTTCAGGATATTGTTGCAAAGCAGCAGCAAAACTACCATAAATTACACCATTTGCCATGGTTTTTAAAGAAATATCCTTTGTTACATATCTGCCATTGAGCATGGCAAGCATTGTTGTATCAAGATGAGGTACATTGCACTGAAAAACTTTGTCAATATCTTCAATTTTCTCAAGTTCTTGATAATAATGATTGTAAGTTTCATTGTAAACTGCTGTAAGGTCGGTATTTTTCCAATCTTCCAACTTTTGTGTCGGCAAACCGATTTCCAGAAATTGGCTAAAAGCTTCGTTTCTGCTGTTAAATATTTTTTCAGTATCATTTCTCTTAATATCAGACTGATAAACCTCAAAATCATGGATGAGTTTATCGCTTAACGGAAATGTTGTTTTTTCTGTTCTCATTCTTAAAAATTTTACACCTTTATAAAAAAAGTATGTTTGCAAAAATAATAAAAGAGGAGCAATTTAAACAACTAATTTTCTATTTTCGCAATTAATATTGTGGAAAGATAATCAACAGTTATAAACAAATATAGTTTAAGTAATGTTGCTGTAAAGAATTTTGCAATACAGATAAAGGAGTTGCCGAATTTTCGTATTTTTGCATTAATAATTTTTGCTTATTAACGGTCAACTCATCAGGCTTTGACATTGCCAACATGACAAAAGAAAGGGGTGAAAAAAAACTTTCTAAATATAACAAATAAATCAAACATCAATGAAAATAATTGCAAAAAAAACAGCCACTATAACCGAAATTTTATTGGAAGAATTTGGAAGTGCATCAAAAACTAAAATAAAAAAATTAATTACTTCTGGAAGCATTCGGTTAGAGAATGGCAAAGCAATTAAAAAGCTTGAAACCATTATTGAAAAAGGGCAAACGCTGGAATATATCAAATATAAAGATACATCTAACAAGCCTCGTGCTCCTTACAATGTGGTTTTTGAGGATGATTATTTTGTAGCAGTTATCAAACCAGCAGGAGTACTCACTCATGGCGATACAGGCAAAAGAAACATTTCATTATTAAACGTAATGAACGATTACGTAAAAGAAGAATCAAGAGGCAAGAAACGTGCTTTTATCATTCATAGGCTCGATAGAGAAGTATCAGGAATTATTTTGTTAGCCAAATCGGAAGAAATGATGCAGTTGATGAAGGCAAATTGGCAAGATACAGAAAAGCTTTACTACGCTTTGATAGAAGGACATCCTGAAGTGGAAGAAGGAACTATAAAAAGCTGGCTCAAAGAAGGTGCTTATCAAATAATGATGTCGGTGCCCGAAAGTGAAGATGCCAAGTATGCTGTTACCCATTATCGTGTATTGGAAAAATTAAAAGAACACACTTTATTAGAAGTAAAATTAGAAACAGGTCGTAAAAACCAAATTAGAGTACATTTTGCAGATATGGGTTTTCCTATTGTTGGCGACAGACGCTATGGTGCTGACGATACTTTTGAACGCCAGATTCGCTTGCATGCTTTTAGTTTGTCGTTTACACATCCTGTTACCAAACAACGCATTACATTAGAATCGAAAATACCTGCTAATTTCCTGAAATTAAAAGAGGAAGATGAAAAATATAAGTAAAAAAGAAAACAGAAGTAATCTTATAAAATTATAAATCGGTAATCGGTGTTCCGTAAATTAATGATATAATATTTCAACATTTCTATACAACAAAAAGAGGTTTAACAAAAATAAAAAAGTTTCGCAAAGTTTATAAAACAATTCTTATTTTTGCATTTTATTAATCATAATCAGTAAAATGCAGATTTCTCCTAAGTACAATCCTCAGGAAACTGAAAATAAATGGTACGCTTACTGGATGGAAAAAGGATTTTTCCGTTCAAAACCTAACGAAAAAGAGCCTTACACAATAGTAATCCCTCCACCCAACGTAACAGGTGTGTTGCACATGGGACACATGCTTAATAATACCATACAGGACGTAATTATCCGCCGTGCTCGTATGCGAGGCTATAATGCCTGCTGGGTTCCTGGCACCGACCATGCTTCTATTGCTACCGAAGCCAAGGTTGTAGCCAAGTTGCGTGAAGAAGGCATCCAGAAAGCTGATATTTCGAGAGAAGAATTTTTAAAACACGCTTGGGAATGGAAAGAAAAACATGGAGGTATTATACTTGAGCAATTAAAAAAATTAGGTGCCAGTTGCGATTGGGAACGCACCAAATTTACTATGGATGAGGATATGTACCAATCCGTAATTCAGGTTTTTGTTGATTTATACAACAAAGGGCTGATTTATCGCGGAGTTCGCATGGTAAACTGGGATCCAAAGGCACTTACCGCAGTTTCTGACGAAGAAGTTATTTACAAAGAAGTTAATTCAAAACTTTATTACCTAAAATATTTTATCGAAGGAAGTACTGATTTTATTACCGTTGCCACTACCCGTCCCGAAACTATTTTAGGCGATACTGCCGTTTGCGTTCATCCCGAAGATGAAAGATATGCCTATTTGAAAGGAAAAAACGTATTGGTACCACTTATCAATCGTGCAGTTCCTGTTATGTTTGATGAATACGTTGACCGTGAATTTGGTACAGGTTGCCTCAAAATAACACCGGCTCACGATATCAACGACTATAATTTGGGCATCAAATATAAATTAGATATCATTGATATTTTCAATGACAATGGCACGCTGAACCAAAAAGCCCAGCTTTATGTTGGCGAAGATCGCTTTGCCGTTCGTAAAAAGATCAGCAAAGAATTAGAAGAAAAAGGGCACCTCGCCAAAATAGAAGAATACGCCAATAAAGTAGGTTATTCCGAAAGAACTGACGAAGTAATTGAACCCAAACTCTCATTGCAATGGTTTATGCGAATGAGCGAAATGGCAAAACCTGCATTAGACGTAGTAATGAACGACAATATCCATTTTCATCCTACAAAATTCAAAAATACCTATCGTCATTGGATGGAAAATGTAAAAGATTGGTGTATTTCGCGTCAGTTGTGGTGGGGACAACGCATTCCGGCTTGGTATTTGCCCAATCGCGAAATCGTAGTAGCTATGAATGCCGATGAAGCCTTAAGAATTGCCAATACAAAATTTCCTGCTCAAAATTATACCACTACTGATTTAATTCAAGATGAAGACGTATTAGATACATGGTTTTCATCGTGGTTGTGGCCTATTTCGGTATTTGATGGCATTCGTAATCCAGAAAATGAAGACATCAACTATTATTATCCTACACAAGACTTAATTACCGCTCCCGAAATTCTTTTCTTTTGGGTAGCTCGTATGATTATGGCAGGTTTGGAATATCGAAAAGAAATTCCTTTCAAAAATGTTTACTTAACAGGTATTGTAAGAGATAAATTGGGCAGAAAGATGTCGAAATCATTAGGAAATTCGCCCGATCCTATTAAACTGATGGAACAATACGGTGCTGACGGTGTAAGAGTAGGTATGTTGCTTACCTCGCCTGCCGGCAACGACTTGCCTTTTGATGAAAGCCTTTGCGAACAAGGTCGCAATTTTACCAACAAGATCTGGAACGCATTACGATTGGTAAAAGGTTGGGAAATTGATACAAACATACCTCAACCTGACTATGCAAAAATTGGCATTGAATGGTTTGATGCCAAATTAAACGAAACCTTTGCACAAATTGAAGACCACTATGAAAAGTATCGTTTGAGCGATGCGTTGATGACTACCTATAAACTTATCTGGGACGATTTCTGTTCTTGGTACTTGGAAATTATCAAACCAGCCTATCAGCAACCGATTGATAAGATTACTTATGAAAAGACAATCGTTATTTTTGAGAAATTGATGAAAATTCTTCATCCATTTATGCCATTTATTACTGAAGAAATATGGCACTTACTCAACGAAAGAAACGAAGACGATTGCCTGATGATAGCAGACATGCTGAAAATTGAAAACAGCAATCCATTGATTTTAGAACAATTTAACACTGCTTTAGATGTAATTATTGCCATCAGGACGTTTCGTAAAGAAAAAAATGTATTGAACAAAGAAAGTATTTCACTTTTTATTCGCAAAAACAACGATGAAAAACCTGATACGACCTTTGATACCATCGTAGCCAAGCTTTGCAATATTGACAAAATAGAATACATCAACGAAAAAATGGATGCTGCACAATCTTTTATTGTGAAAACTACAGAATTTTATGTTCCTTTGTTGCAAGAAATTAATGTGGAAGAAGAATTAGCAAAATTAACTACAGAATTGGAATACGCACATAAATTTTTAAACTCAGTAAAGATGAAATTAAGCAACGAACGCTTTGTGAATAGTGCACCTGCTCAAGTTGTGGAGTTAGAAAAGAAAAAGCAATCGGATGCCGAACAAAAAATCAACGTATTAGAAGAACAAATGAAAAAAATAACAGCCTCTCCTAAATCCTCTCCAAAGGAGAGGACTTAAAAAAGGAGCGTACATTTGTAAAAAACAATTAAAATTATGAAAAGTATTTATTATGATACATAGATTACTTTGTCATTCTAAGCAATAACGAATAATGTTAATAAAAAATCAAATTCAATGAGATTGCTTCGTACCTCGCAATGACGAAACTATAAGCAGGACTTCAGTCTTCTGACTTTTTTACTTTATGAACTTTAAAACTTTACAAACTTTATAAACTTACACACATGAAACATTATCAAAAATTAAACAATGTATTAGGTTGGTTTACTTTCCTAATTGCTGCAACAGTTTACCTGATGACAGCTGAACCAACTGCAAGCTGGTGGGATTGTGGCGAATATATCGCAACTGCATTCAAATTGCAAGTAGGACATCCACCGGGAGCACCTACTTTTCAATTGTTCGGGAGAATATTTACTTTGTTTGCCTTTGGTGATGTTACCAAAGTGGCATTTATGATTAATGCTATGTCGGCAATTGTAAGTGCATTAAGTATTCTATTCCTATTTTGGTCTATTACTTTGCTTGGACGCAAAATAATGGTAAAAGATGGCGAAATGACAATGCCAAAAATGATTGCCATTTTCGGTAGTGGTTTTGTGGGTGCGTTGGCTTATACTTTTTCTGATTCTTTTTGGTTTTCAGCAGTTGAAGGCGAAGTTTATGCATCATCGTCTTTCTTCACAGCATTGGTATTTTGGGTAATTCTCAAATGGGAAAGCCTATCTCACGAAAAACATTCTTTCCGTTGGATTATCTTGATTTCTTTCCTTATCGGAATTTCAATTGGGGTGCATTTGCTTAATTTATTGGCTATACCAGCTATTGTTTTTGTATATTATTTTAAAAACTACAAAACTACAAGAAAAGGAAATATCATTTCTTTTTTAATTGCTTTCGTAATGTTAGCAACTATCTTATGGGGTATTGTCCCTTGGATAGTTGATTTAGCAGGAGGTTTTGAAGTATTTTTTATTAATAAAATTGGATTACCATTTAATTCAGGCACTATCATTTACTTTGTGTTATTATTAGCAGGAATAATTTTAGGTATTAGATATACAACACGCAAAAAGAAAGTAGTATTAAATACCATTTTTGTTGCATTAGTTTTTATATTGGTAGGATATTCCTCATTTTTTATTCTTGTTATACGTGCCAATGCCGACACACCTATCAATGAAAATAATCCAAAAGATGCTATTGGTTTGCTTTCTTATCTGAACCGCGAACAATATGGCGATAATCCTTTGGTTTACGGACAATATTACAATGCTCGTCCAAATGGGTCTAAAGAAGGTTCTACAAAGTATATAAAAGGCAAAGATAAATACGAAGCAGTGGGCAGTAATTTTAGTTATACTTATGCCAGCAAAGATTGCACAATCCTCCCTCGTATGTATAGCAATGACGAAGGTCGCCAACATCCAACAATGTATAAAGTTTGGGCTGGTATTCATGGTGATCGCACACCTACATTTGGTGAGAATATTAAGTTTTTCTTCCGCTACCAATTAGGACACATGTATTTCCGCTATTTTATGTGGAACTTTGTTGGCAGACAAAACGATATACAAGGACATGGTTATGATGCCAATGGCAATAAAGAAATAACAAATGGTAACTGGATAAGTGGTATTAAATTTATTGATGCCATGCGATTGGGAAATCAAGATAAGCTATCCGATACGTTGAAGAATAATAAAGCCCGTAATACTTTTTATTTCCTTCCATTAATACTTGGCTTGATAGGAATGTATTATCATTATAAAAAGAATGCCAAAGATATGTTTGTGGTATTTCTTTTGTTTTTCTTTACCGGTTTAGCAATTGCTATCTATTTGAATATGCCTCCTATGCAACCACGTGAACGTGATTATGCTTTTGCAGGCTCGTTTTACGCCTTTGCAATATGGATTGGCTTAGGAGTAATGGCTATTTTCGATTTTATGTCGAAGCGCAAAATGCCTGCAATGGCAAGTGTGATTTTTGCCACCGTTTTAGCTTTAGTATTAGTACCTTGCATCATGGCTAAAGAGGGCTGGGACGACCACAATCGTGGTAATAAATTTGCAGCTCGTGATTTTGCTGTTAACCATTTGAATTCCTGTGCCCCTAATGCAATCATAGTTACCAATGGCGATAACGATACTTTCCCTTTATGGTATGCACAAGAAGTAGAAGGTGTAAGAACCGATGTAAGAGTTGTTAACTTTACTCTTGCATCTGGTGCTTGGTATGTTGAGCAATTGTTTACTCAAATGTACAAATCGTCCCCATTGCCATTTACATTGCCTGTAGAGAAATACAAGCAAGGTACCAACGATTATATTCCTATTAGCGAGAGTAATCCTAATGAATTTGTTGATTTAAAACAAGTAATAGACTTTATCAACAGTGATAGCCCTGAAGCCAAAGCACAAATGCAAGATGGACAACTTAGTAGCTATTCGCCTACTAATAAAGTAAAATTGATGATAGATTCAGCATATTTGGTAAGTAAAGGCATTGTTTCTAAAGAAAATGCTAACAAACTATTTCCTTCCATAGAGTGGACGATTGGAAAAGGAGGTTTGTATAAAAACGAAACCATGATGCTCGACTTTTTAGCAACTAATAAATGGGAACGTCCTGTTTATTTTGTTAATCCTTCGTCAATACGCAATATTGCTAATATTTCCGATTATTGCCAAATGGAAGGCATTGTTTATCGTTTATTACCTTACGCTTCAACCAACAGAGTAGAAGGATTTAGTGGCGTATCTACTGATGTTACGTATGATTTATTTATGAACAAAAGTAAATGGGGAAACCTTAACCAGCCTAATGTTTATGTAGATCCTGAAAGTATGCGTAGCAGCATGGTAGCTCGAAGTCAATTTGCAAGATTAGCACAAGCACTTATTATCGAAAACAAAAAAGATTCGGCAATTAAAGTACTCGACAAAGCGAACGAATTTTTTCCAAACGAAAAAATACCTTTTGATATGTATATGATTTCACATATCCAATTATATTATCAGGCTGCTGCCATAGAAAAAGGCAATAAAATGGCTGAAATTATTCTTGCTAAATGCAAAAACGATTTGGAATACTACGATTCTTTGGAAGCAGAGTACAAAAGAAGCGTTGCACAAGATCGTGCACAAGCTGTTTATGCAGTTAAAAGCATTGCACAAATTTGCAATATGTATAAGCAAAATGCTTTAATAAAAACAGCAGAAGAAATAATGAAAGCACATCCTGAAATATAATACAAAAATGAATTATAAATTAATCCGAAAAATATTTAAGGTATAATGCCGATCAGAAATAGGTTGTAGTTCCAAGAACAATAGTGAATTGGACTATTACCTATTTTATTTCAGTATAATGTCCGCTTTCAAATATTTTATACCAAATTTATAATAAGTAATGCGAATCAAGGGTTGAAATCTATAAAAGATTAAAATACAGATACTAAGACACAAATACACAAAAGTTTTAAACCAAAATCAAAAAATACAATACAAAAATAATAATTGATTCTTAGTGTCTTAGAGCTTTCGTGGCAAGAAAAAATTTAACTTTTGATTTGCATAAGTAATGGTATTATATAATTTCTTTCGATATTAATGCTGATAATCAAGGTTTTGCTTAAAATCTATGTTTTTTATTAAAAGGCTGTTTATCAAAAAGTAAAGGTTTTGTCTGTGGGTTAAACCGAATGCTAATCATCACTAATTAAAATGTTTACTCTTTTTTTTATTTATAAAAATACCAAAAATTGCAAAAAACTTTAATTTTTTACAGTTTTTTGTACAATTAATATTTTTTTATGCTATCTTTGTAAAAATTTTATTGAATTATTAATATAATTGCACATAGAATATGAAAACAAAATTATTTTACTTATTAATTCTCCCCCTACTTTTTATTACAATACAACTTAATGCCCAAACAGGTATAAAAATTGGGAGTAATAGTGGCTTTCATGTAAGTCCTAACACGTCTGTTTACTTTTCTAATGCTATTGAAATACAAGACGCATCAGTACTTACAATAGACGCTACTGGTAAAGCATTTTTTGCAGGTGCTATTTCTGTTGGAACAGGAAATATTTCTGTGTTGGGCGATATTGAGATTACAAACTCAACACAACAGACACTATCAAACTTTAATATGTTGGTAAACAATTTAACAATAGGTAGTGGTTCAAGAATAACAGTAGACCCTACTAAGCAATTAACAGTTAATGGGATACTTACAAACAATAATGCAACTAATACACGCCTAATTATTAAATCTGATGTAACTGGTTCTGGCTCACTTTTACACTACACTGCTAATGTACCTGCCACAGTTGAACGCTTTATTCAACATACAGCAATAGCTCCAGCTATTGAGTTCCACATGCTATCATCATCAGTAGCCGCTCAAAATATAGCTCCTCTTTTTAATGTTGGAGATTTCTATGTTTTTAACGAATCTATAAGTGATTGGGTTAGCTATAATATTGATCCAACTGCTTTTGCAGCTGCAAATAATGGTACTGCTAATTTTTATCCTGGAACAGGTTATGTAGTTGCATACCCTTTCATAACAACAAAAAGTTTTGCAGGATTGCTTAATCAAGGCTTAGTTAGTAAAAACCTTACCTTAACAGCTGGTATTTGGTCTGGTTGGAACTTGGTTGGTAATCCATACCCATCATCTATCAACTGGGATATAGATGCTGGATTTACAAGAAATACTTTAGTAGATGCAGACCCAGGCAACCCTGGTAGAAAAGCAATGTGGATTTGGAATGATATCATTGGTAATTATGGTGTACATATTTCTAATGATGCTACAAGTAACACAAATGGTGTTAATAAAAATATTGCAATAGGTCAAGGTTTTTGGGTAAGAACCACCATTAACAATGGCACATTCTCAATAAATAATTCTGCAAGAGAACACTCTACACAAGTTTTTCTTAAATCTTCTACTACTGCTTCCGAAATGCTTCGTTTGAAAGTTACCGGAACAACTAATAATTATAGCGACGAAATGATAGTTAGATTTGGTAGTACAAGCGACATTGGAGGAGCCGAAAAAATGTTTAGCATATACCAAACAGCTCCAAGTTTGTACTCAATAAAAAATAATAAAAATTGGAGTGTTAATTATTTAACTACAGTTGCCGAACATCCTATTGTTCCTGTTAGTTTTAAAGCTGGTGCTGATGCAACATATACTATTGAGCTTGAAGGAAGCGAATGGTTTAATTATGTTATTCTCGAAGACTTAAAAACAGGCATTCAAAAAAACATGACAACCAATAATACTTACCAATTTACTGCAAAAATAGGTGATGATCCAAATCGTTTTTTGCTACATTTTGCCCCTTTATTAGGTGTTAACGAAGTTTCAAAACTTGAACCCAAAATAAATTACAACGACCAAAAAGTTAAAATAGAGAATCCATGGACTGGTAAAACTAAAGCTGAAATATACAATATTAACGGTAGTTTGCTTAAAACATTTGATGTAAAACAAGGTGTTGAATATTATAATTTCAATCCAAGCAATGGTATTTATATTATAAGACTAACTAACGAAAGTCAAACATTTAAAACAAAAATAGTTACTTTCTAAGCTTATTTTTTATACTTTATATACCACTATTTATAAATAAAACATATCAATATGAAAAATATAACAAAACTAATTTTAATTGTATTGTTGGCTTTCCCTACAATTAGTGCAATTGGACAACCTTGTATGCCAGGCTATGTTTGGAACGGAACAGCTTGTGTACCAGCTGGCACAGAAAAACAACTTTATCTAAAAGTTCTTTTTCAAGGATTTCAAGATGTTTACGGTACGCCTACAGCTATGGTAAAATGCCAGGGTGATGCTGGTGACCAATTTACGGGAGTAATTACAGATACTTGTACCGTTGAATTACATGATAGCATATCTGGCTATTCAAATATTATCTATGCTGCACATGGTGTGGAAATTGACCAAGATGGAACAGCCCACTCTACTGGCAAAACTTATGTAAGCATACCATCAATATACACAGGTACTTATTATATTACCATTAGGCATCGCAATCATATTGAAACTACCTCTGCTTTTACACAATCTTTTGTTGGTGCAACAGTAACTTACGATTTTACTACTGCTATTAATAAAGCGTATGGAAGTAACCAAATATTACTTAACGGAAAAGCTTGGATTTTTGCTGGAGATATTTATATTCCTCTTAATAATCCTCCTCAAGATGGCATTGTTGAAACTGCAGATATTCAATCAATAATTACAGCTATTGATGCTTTTTCATCTGGTTATACAAATGATGATTTGAATGGAGATGGCATTGTTGAAACTGCAGATTATCAAATGGTTGTTACTGCTACCGATAACTTTATTGGTGCTGTTACTCCATAAAAATACAATATTATAAATGCAGAAAAAAATTTAAATTTTTAAATTATAATTTAATAATTAATAATTATGATACACAAACTTACAAAATTAATAATCATTGTATTTTTATTTTTTACAATGATTGTCAAATTGCAAGCACAAGTTGCAACTTATGAATTGGAAATTAAAAATGATAAACAAATATCTCCTACTGAATATATTTTTGATATTTATATAAAAAATACCTCAACTGGAACTTATTCTGATGCAAATGGAGGTTGGCAATTATCTACGTTTCAATATGGAATAAAGTTTAATTATTTAATGGAAACAGGAGGTACTCTTACTCCAACATTTGTTGCTGGATATTCTGATCTTGCAGATCAACAACCAGTATCTATCCAACTTGGTAGTAGCGGTGCTACTCGAGGTATTAGAGTAGCTGCAGTTGCTAAAGCATTTGGCGCAGGTCAAATGATTGTTGGAACTAAAAGAGTTTGTCGTGTAAAACTTACAAAATCAATTCCTTTTGATGCTGGTGGACAATTTAACTTTACTTGGGAAAATGTAAGTACCTCTGCTCCATATAAAACTTATGGTTATGGTTTTACTCCTGGTCCTACTACAACTCTTATTACTACTGGACCTGTCAACCCTTATCCATGGCATATAACGACCAATTTAAACAATCCCATCTTAAACGCCACTTATACAGGATCAACTTCAAGTGACCCAACTGTAGCAACTAATTGGAATCCTAGTACAGCAGCTCCATTACCAACTCAATATGTAATAATTCCTGCTAATTTAACAAACTACCCTACTTATACTGCTGCAAAAACTTTAGTGGGTGTTTATATTAAATCGGATGGAACAGGCACTGGTTCTTTAATAGGTGGTGAAAACCTAACGTTATCTTCTGATACTATGGTAAAAACTACTATGGAACGTTACATTAGTGCATATACATCTGCACTTCCAGGTTCAGCTGATGGTTGGCATTTTATTTCTTCGCCAATTCTTTCCTCATCTTTGACTATGTCTAAAATTGCATCATCTACATTTGCACCTAATACTATGAGTGATTTATATAGGTTTGCCGAAACAGTAGTTGCATTGCCTTGGTTAAATTATAAATTTACAAATTTCGCCCATACTACATTTAATACTGGCGTTGGTTATTTGTGTGCTTATGATATTACGGCTGTAAGAAGTTTTGTTGGCTCTGCATTTAATGGGAACGATATATCGGGCTTAAATTTAACAAATAGTGCATTTAATGGTTGGAATTTAATAGGGAATCCTTATCCATCTGCCATAACGTATGGCGGTACTACTTGGGATGCAAATTTAAGTGGTGTTGCAAAAATTGTAAATAGTGGTGGTAGTTATACTGATATTCCTACTGGTGGATATATTCCTGCAACTAATGGTTTTTTTGTTCATACTAATGCAGCAATTTCTTTAACAATTCCTAAAAGTGCAAGAGTTCATAATGCAACTCCTTTTTATAAATCAACAAATGCTAACGAGTTGCTTAAACTAACTGTTTATACACAAGCTCTTTCGTATCAAGAAGCTGTAATAAAAGTTGAACAAAATGCAACTGCAAACTTTGATGACCAATATGATGGAGAATTTTATGCTGGTATGAGTGCTGATGTTCCTAATTTTTATTCTGTAATAAATGGTGGAAAAAAATTATCAACCAATGCGTTGCCTGCATTTACAGATGGTTTGGTAGTTCAATTATCATTTGAACCTAAAAACGGAATATTTGACATAGTAGCAGAGGGTTTAAATTCTATTAATAGAACTGTAACTATTAGAGATAAAAAATTAATTACCACACAACTTCTCAGCAATGCAAATTCTGTGTATTCGTTTACTTCCGCTGTTGGCGATGCTGCTGATAGATTTGAAATTTCTTTTGGTGCTGCTCTTGGTGTAAATGAAAATGAAACGCCACAAACCAATATAGAAGCATGGATTTATGAAGGAACATTATACTTAAACAATTCCCAAAACGATAGTAAATTAGAAATATTTGATATTAGTGGACGTTTATTACAAACTACCTTATTAAACGGAACAGCTTCTGTAAACTTTAACTATCCAATTGGAGTTTATACTTTGCGATTAACAAATAAGCAAAGCATACAAACAATGAAAGTGATAAATAAATAGATATTAAAAAATAATAATATAGATATATGAAAAAGCTAATAATAAAATCCATTTTCGTAGTTTGCTTGATGTTTTTACCCATGTTAACTACTCAACTATTTGCCCAACCACAACCACCAACTATTCCTGGCACTGGTCATGGTCAAACTGGTGATCAAGGTGCTCCATTAGATGGAGGTTTAACTATATTAGTATTAATGGCTGCTGCTTATGGAGGTGGAAAAGCTCACGCCTTAAGAAAAAAATATAAAAAGGATAAATAATATATTTATTATTTTACTGTTTCTTTTATCAACAGAGAATTTAAAATTTATAAAAGTAAAGTTTAAATAAGTTGTTAATAAAAAAAGTCCCATTTCGGTGGGACTTTTTTTATGGTAATACCGATGGGTAATTTTATACCAATGCTTACAACAAATCATTTGCCAAATTAGCCAATTCGGAACGTTCGCCTTTTTCGAGGCGGATGTGAGCATAAATGGGATGATGTTTTATTTTGTCAATTAAATAAGATAAGCCATTACTTTGCGAATCGAGATAAGGCGTATCAATCTGATAAATATCACCAGTTAAAATAATTTTGGTGTTTTCGCCTGCACGCGAAATAATGGTTTTTACTTCGTGGGGTGTAAGATTTTGAGCTTCGTCAACAATAAAGCAAATATCCGACAAACTTCTACCACGAATATAAGCCAACGGCTGAATTACCAACTTTTCTTTTTCAATATCTTCGGTAATGGTTTTATATTCTTTATCCCTTTCGCTAAATTGGTTTTTAATGTACTTTAAATTATCAAACAAAGGCTCCATGTATGGATTGAGCTTCGATTTGATGTCGCCGGGCAAAAAGCCAATGTCTTTATTTCCTAAAGGAACAATAGGACGAGCCAAATAAATTTGCTTAAACTGGCGTTTTTGCTCCAATGCACCGGCTAATGCCAATAAAGTCTTGCCTGTTCCGGCAACGCCTTGCATGGTAACCAATTTTACTTCGGGATTCATAATGGCATGCAGTGCAAAAACTTGCTCTGCATTGCGAGGCATAATGCGGTATGCTGCCCGTTTTTCAAGCCGTTCTATTTTCTCGCTGATAGGATTGTAAAAAGCAAGTACCGAGTTTTTAGTGTTTTTTAGTATATAATAATGGTTGGGAATTGGATTGGGAATACCTATCTCTTCGGCTTCACATTCGCCGTTTTCATAAATTGTATCAATAATAGTTTTGGTAAGTCCTTCTATTAATGTTTTTCCTGCATAAAGTCCTTCTACATTTTTAATTTTACCCGTTTGAAAATCCTCAGCATTCATATTCAACGCCTTAGCTTTCAGGCGAAGATTAACATCTTTAGTAACTACAATAACTTTATGATTAGGATAATCACGAGTTATTACCAATGCAGTATTTAAAATTCTGTGGTCAGGTTTGTTTTGACCAAAAATTTTTTGAGCATCAATATCGCTCGATTCATCCATGGCGACTTTAAATTTCCCCGCACCCTGATGGTCTAACTGAATCCAATCACGCAAGGTATGTTCTTCGGAAAGTTTATCCATAATCCTGATAAATTCTCTCGCCTCAAAATTGATAATATCGTTCCCTTTTTTAAAATTATCAAGTTCTTCGAGAACAGTAATCGGAATTACCACATCGTTATCACCAAAGCTATTAATAGCATTATGGTTGTATAAAATTACCGAAGTGTCGATTACAAAGATTTTTTTCTGGTTCAAGTTCTTTTTTGCCATTAGTTACTTGGTTATTGGTTATTAAGTTAATGGTTATTAAAAATTCTAATTCCTAATTTTTCATTCATAACTCATCATTAAACAACATACACTTCCATAAGTTTGATTTCTTCCAAAGGTAGCAATTGTATTTTCTTAATTGTGGCAGGCAATAGCACTACTTCTCCTTTTTTGAAATCAATTTTTTCGGTACCATAATGCAATTCGCCACGTCCTTGTGTACAAATAAAAATTACAAACGAATCCAATTCCTCGTAATCTTTTTCAATTTTTTTATCTAACTGTAAAATATTAGTAGTAAAATGTGGTGTTTCGAGCACATTAACAGTTTTGTTAACTATAGGCTGATAATCGGTTTTATAAGTATCGTAAACATTAAAATCAATGGCATCTAACGCTTCTTCAATATGCAATTGACGAGGATTACCTTTGTCGTCCAACCTATCCCAATCGTAGATGCGATAAGTAGTATCAGAAGTTTGCTGTATTTCTGCCAGCAAAATACCGGGACCCAACGCATGAACACGTCCTGCAGGCATATAATAAACCTCATCTTTCGTTACTTTTTCATGATTTAAAATTTGTTGTAAGGTTTTGTTTTCGAGATGCTTTTGATAACTTTCTTTGTTAAGTTTTTGATTAAATCCTGAGATTAACTCAGCATTCTCATCAGCTTGAAGAATATACCACATTTCGCTTTTCCCGTAACCTATCTTACGTTTGGCAGCCAATTCGTCATCAGGATGTACTTGTATCGAAAGATAATCGTTGGCATCAATAAATTTTATTAAAATTGGGAATTCGTTGCCAAACTTTTCGTAAACGACATCGCCAACCAAATCGCCCATATATACTTCAATCAATTCGTTTAGTTCATTGCCTTTCAGGAAGCCGTTGGAAACTTCAGATGTATTTTCCTCTACACCCGATAACACCCACACTTCGCCACAATTTTGTAAAGGTGCATAATCCATTCCCAACACTGTTTTTATTTTATTTCCGCCCCAAATTTTTTCTTTAAAAATTGGAGTAAATTTTAGTGGATACAATTGATTCATATCAATTTATTTTTATTCTTCTATTAAAAATGTTTTACCATTAAAACGCTAAGGTGCAAAAAAATTGAAAGTGCCTTGAGTACTTAGAGTGCCTAAAATACTTATAAGTAATCAAAAAAGTTGAAATATTTTAATACTTATTTGCTTAGTGTCTTTGTGGCAATTACTAATGATAACAAATTTAAAAATAATAAAGCCATAATTAAATTAAAAATAATAATTTTGTAAACAAACTACTTTTAATAAGTTTGGCTGTAAAATAAAGATTTATAACAATATGCTGATAATTGGAATCACAGGAACATTAGGTGCTGGCAAAGGAACTATTGTAGAATACTTGGTTAATCATAAAAATTTTACACATTATTCGGTAAGAAGTTTTTTGACAGAAGAAATCGAAAAACTACAACTAACTGTAAACCGCGATAACATGGTGTTAGTTGCCAATGAGTTGCGTGCCAAGTATTCGCCTTCCTACGTTACCGACCAATTGTACTATAAAGCAGCCAAATCAGGTAAAAATTGTGTAATTGAAAGCATCCGAACTCCCGGAGAAGTTGATTCGCTCAGAGAAAAAGGGAATTTTTATTTGTTTGCCATAGACGCACCACCACAATTGAGATACGAACGCATTGTTATCCGAAATTCGGAAACCGACAACATAAACTACGATACTTTTATACAAAACGAGCAAAGGGAAATGAATACTAATGACCCGACCAAACAAAACCTCCGTAAATGTATAGAAATGGCTGATTTTGTTTTTGAAAACTCAGGTTCAATAGACGATTTACATATAAAAGTGGAAGAAGTGTTACATAAAATCGAAAATTAAATATGAGTGAAAAAAAATACATACGCCCAACTTGGGACGAATATTTTATTGAAGTAGCCAATACTATTGCTAAACGTGCTACCTGCGATAGAGGCAGAAGCGGATGTGTAATTGCACGTAACAAACAAATATTAGTTACGGGCTATGTAGGCTCTCCCATGGGTTTGCCACATTGCGATGATGTGGGACATTTGTTTAAAAAGGTAATACACGAAGACGAAAAAATTACTACACATTGTGTACGCACTGTACATGCCGAACAAAACGCTATTTGCCAAGCAGCAAAAATGGGTATAGCATTGGAAGGTGCAACGCTATATTGTCGTATGACGCCTTGCCGTACTTGCGCCATGCTTATTATCAATTGTGGTATTAAACGAGTAGTTTGCGAACGCAAATATCACACTGGTTTAGAATCCGAAGAAATGTTTCGCCAAGCAGGAATTAGTATTGAATTTGTGTATGATGAAATACAACAATACGAGAAACAATAAAAGTACTCGGAGTACTTAGATTTAAAGAACATTAATTAATTTCTTGTACCACTCAATTCCATATTTGCGAATTAAAGGCTCTTTCAGGAATTCACAAACTTTTACATTTAAACTTTTGCCTTTTATCAGTGCCTTTTCGCAGATGTGCCAGCGATGATAGTTTACAGCATCAAAATCATTGTAACGAATAATTCTAACTGGATACAAATGACAGGAAATAGGTTTTTGAAACTTCAGTTTTTTAAGTTCCCATGCTTTTTCGATGGCACATAAGGCAATTTCGTTTTCAAAATATACATAAGCACACTCGCGTTGGTTGACTAAGGGTGTAACCATATTACCCCAGTCATCAATTACAAAAACACCTGATTGCTCAACAGAAGCAATACCTTCTGCAGTCATATAAGGCTTAATTACTTCTATTTCGTCTTCTAATATGCTAATTTCTTCGGCATCGAGTGGTGCACCTGCATCACCTTCTACACAACAAGCTCCTTTGCATTTAGTTATATCGCAGGCAAAACAAACCTCTTTAAGGTCGTCGGAAATTAAGGTATTGTCTATGGAAATCATGGGACAAAAGTAATGGTTTTTAGTTAATTGTTAATGGATATTGAAAGTATTATAAAAATGTTAAAACAATCAAAAGAATTACAATTCTCTTTTTTAAAAAGACACTATCTCATAAAGTGTGTAAACACAAATTACTTTTAAAAAATTTGGAAGTAAATGCTATTCATTCGGCTCTATCCTATTTTTGAGATCGTTCATTTCTGCTTCCAGCTTTTCTATCTCTTGCTCCTTTTTCTCAATGCCAATTTTTACGGAAGTAATGCGTGCCTCTATGCCCGCTTTAGTAGTACTATCCTTGCCAGACGAAATCAAAATATCCAAATGGTCTTCTAATTCCAACAAATTTTCTTTGTCTTTTTGTATGCTGTCTTTTAGTTGATATATTTCTGTATTAGTTTCGGCAAGTTTATATTGCATTCTCACTTCCCAGTTCTTTTTCTTGGTATGAAAATACTCATCTACACGAGTATTTAGTATTTCAAAAGCAGTTTGTAAGCGAGCGTAAAGTTCTTCTCTTTCTTCTTTTATCATCTTAATTCCTTTGAATTCCGATTGAATTTTTTTAAGGAATTCGCGGGTATCTTTGTATTCGTGCGTTTCTTCTGCTTGTGCAAGCCCTTTGTCAACCAATGCTTTCAGTCGTTTATAGTTTTCGGATGCTTCTTTGGTAAACGAATTGCGTTCTTCGTCTTGTCGGGAATTTAGTTTTTCAAAAGCTTGTTGCAGTATCGCTTGCAATTCCACTCTTTGCTCTCTTAACAAGCTCGATTCTCTTACTTGCGATTGCAAATTTTTTAGTTCATCTCGTACAATTTTAAAATCTGATGATTGCTCTGCTTGGCTCAAAATTTCCTTAACCTTGGGCTTAAATTCATCATATTGAATTTGTGCCAACGCAATATTCTTTTCGGTTTCCTCCTCTTTTCGGATGTTAATTGTGGTAAATGCATCCTGAATTTTTGCATACAAATCATCCTTTTGTTCTCTGCTCAATGTTGCTTCACGCAGATTAGCTTGTACTTTTATCAACATTTCTTTTGCAGCTCTTGTATCTCCAGTGCTGATAGAAAATACAACAGCTTCTTCAACGCTTTGCTTTAATTGAGGGTAGTTTTGATCAGCTTCTGCCACAAAATTCTCTTTCTCTGAGTTTTGTATCTCTTTTAATGTAATAAAAGCATTCTGTAACTTGGCATATAATGCTTCCCTATGTTCGCGTTGCAGCTTAGCACCTTTAAAAAGTGATTGAACCTGAATAAGAAAATCCCAAGTTTCCTTAGTGTCTTTGGAATTATTAACCATGAATGAAGCTTCTTCTACCTTGGTTTTGATATTGAAATAATTCAAAGCAGCTTCGTTTTCGAAGTTCAAACGTTCTTCGTTTATTTTTTGATTAATATCGGCAAAAGCAAGTTGAAGTCTGCTGTAAAGCTCTTCTCTGTCCTCGCGATGAAGTTTTAATCCTTTAAAACAATTCTGAACCTCTATCAAATAGCCCTTAGATTCACGTAAATCATTTGTTTTATTGATTTTGCTGAGTGTTTGTTCAAGTTTATTTTTTAGTTCTTTATAGTTTTTCAAACTTTCGTCATCACGTATTTTTTCGTTGTCCATAGTAGGCAAGGATTTTTATATATTTTAAAATTGGTTTTTCTTAATGATACAAAATTAAAGAAATTATCAATCATAAAATTTTATATCAACACTAAAATGTATTATCTTTGACTTTTGCAAGCAGACATACAATCAACAAAAAAATAAACTATTATGAATGAATTACTTAAATCTTCATTTATCAATCGCTGGAAAAAATATTTTAGCGATGCACCATTACCCATCGCTTTATTCTTCAGCAATGAGTTGCACCATGCCGAACCTGCCAAAAAATTTCAGACTCATCATTGTATGATAGCCGATTTTACACTTGTATTTCGAGGACAGTCACTGGCTTTTAATGCTAACAACATTGGATGTGGAGGCGGTATGAGATACTGCGGATTTGCTGATCAGTTAAGACCCAGTTTTGAATTCTTTCTTTCCTACGGAATAGAAGGGAAAATGGAAGGCGAACGTTATAAAAAAGACCCTGAAACTGTAATAGAGCTTATGAAAAACACGCAACCATTAAAAGCACCCGCTTCATGGTTGATTGCCAAGCCTTTTGAATTGCTTGATAAAGATGATAAACCTGAAATCATCCTGTTTTTTGCCACTCCTGACGTTATTGCCGGTTTGTTTACCCTTGCCAATTACGATCGCACCGACCTTTATGGCGTAAAAACACCTTTTTGTGCAGGCTGTGGTTCTGTTGTACAATATCCTTTACTGGAAAACCGAAAGGAACAACCTGATTGCATATTGGGTATGTTTGATTCTTCGGCACGTCCTTATGTGCAAGCAGGGTTGCTTTCGTTCGCCATTCCCATGAAACGATTTGAAACATTAGTTGGATACATGGACGAAAGTTTTCTTATAACCGATACGTGGAAAGTAATGAATAAAAGAATTGCAGGCAAGGCTAATGATACAATGAAATAACATATACAATTTTATTAGCTTGATTATAAAGAAAATAAATTTGCTTTTTTGATTAGATTAAGTACATTTGCAAGAGATAAAAATAACCAAAAGGTACGGTTAGCCTCCAAATTTGGATGACTTTGTATGGGTTTTTTCCGGACTATATACGAGTTATTGTGCATTTTAAAAAATATCATACATGAAAAATAAACTAATTTTAATTCTTGGATTTTTTTCTTTAATTGGCTGTAAAAACATAAATGACTCGATTGCCAAATTTGTATTTGATTCTTCAAAAATGTCCACTTTGGTAGAATATAATTATAAATATGACTCTGACAAATTGATTTCAAAAACAGAGATGTTTTATACATATATGTATAAGCAAGTTCTTGATTCAATGTTGATTCGAACCGATTATTTATATAATGATAAAGGTCTATTAATAAAAGAAACTTCAAGGACTAACTTTGAAGATAGCTCCTCTTTGTATTTATATAATTATGACTCTAACGATTCATTGATACAGGAAATGAGTATTAATGAAAATGGTGACACAACCATATGGAATGAGTATGCATATTTTCCTGATGGTAAGAAAATTATATTTCATAGAAGCATTATGAAGCATTTTGATCCAAATCAGGATTTCAAGACTGCAATGGAAAATCCCAAAATGGATACTTCTTTTTACAGAAATGAATATGATTTTAAAAACAATGTATGCATTAGCGAAAGACAATATAATCAAAAAGGAGAATTAACTAAAACTATCAATTTTGAGTATGAAAACAATAAATTATTGATCGAAAAAATTAGGTATTATGATTACTCTAAATCAGAAATAACTCCAAATTACTTTTCAATTGATTCAAAAAATAACACCTTGGAATTTTGTATAAATACTTTTGAATCAAATAAATTAATCAAAAAAGCAAACATGTATGATTATGGAAAAGTGTATAACGAGGAATATTATAAGAATGGATTATTAATTGGAACAATTGATTATGAAAGGCAATTCACAATGAATAAAGTTATTTATTCTTATGAGTATAACGAAGATGGATTATTAAAAACTGAAAAATCATACAGAGAAAAAATTAACGCACACTAACTTGCAATGTGAAAAAAACAGTT
>CAYTJB010000016.1:0-22437 GCA_964437995.1 uncultured Bacteroides sp.
TGCCATAATTTAAAATTTTGACAAAGTTACAAATTATTTACAATATTTAAAAGCGGTTTAGTATAACTTTACAAACTTTTTACTTCTTTACCCATTCGTTTTCAAACTTACAATCTTTATAGGTGTCAAAGATATTAACGATTTTCTATACTTTATCTAATTCTTCTCTATCGAGACTATACTGATTCCGTTATAACAAACGCTAATATAAATACATTGCTTTTCTGATAGTATAAAATACTACATTACAATTTGGATAATTTTTACATTTTAAATTGTTTTATTTATTGTTTGAAAATATCCAATTATTTTTTTCAAAGTATCCTTCTTTTACCATTCTTACATCTTCAACTGTATAAAATGCATTAGGATTATTTTTATTAAGAATCTTGATAAATCGTTTTAAATCATTTCGTCTGATAGTGGCAAATATCATCTTCACAGGGTTTTCCATACCAATAGCATCTACAATAGTAATTCTGAATTTTAATCTTTTCAAGAGAAGAATAGTTAGTTTTGAATCTTTTTGAAAAACTACCCTTACAATTACATTTCCGATTGATAAGCGATTTTCTATATAAATACCAGTAAAATTCCCGATGGCAAAACCTCCGGCGAAAGCTATATAACAATAAACATTATCGAGGTGTTTCATAATCTGACTGATCGCTAGTAACCAAACAATCGATTCAAAGAATCCTGCAAGCAAAGCCAGGTATTTAAACCCTTTAGTAGCAAATAGAATCCGTAAGATACCTATTGATTGATCTATAATTCGTGCAAGAAAAATCAGTATAGGAATTATAATGAATAAAAAAATATCATTATTGAGCATTTCAGCAAACATCTCCTTCATTTTTATTTTAATTTATTTTTTATAACTACCGATGCAAGTACTGATAACAATAATATCCCAAGTATTACCAATAAAGAGAATAGTACTGGTATCTTATAAAAAGCAGAAATACACATTTTTGCACCTACAAACACCAGTATAGCTGACAAACCATATTTCAAATAATAAAAGTATTTGGTAATACCGGCCAAAGCAAAATACAAAGCTCTTAAGCCTAAAATTGCAAAAACATTAGAAGTAAATATTATAAAAGAATCATCAGAAATAGCTAAGATAGCAGGGATAGAATCAACTGCAAAAATCAAATCGGTAAATTCAACTATTAAAAGCACTATAAAAAGCGGTGTTGCAAATAATTTTTTATCGATTCTGACAAAGAACTTACTTCCATGATTTACAGGTGTAACCGGCATGAAAATTTTACAAATTCTTACAAAAATATTCTTTGAAGGATTAACATCTCCTTCTTTGTTTCTCAACATCTTAAACCCTGTAAATAGCAGAAAGGCTCCAAACACATAGATTATCCAATGAAAATTATTTATCAGCGCAACACCTGCAAAAATAAAGATGGCTCTTAATATTATAGCTCCTAAAATTCCCCAGAATAAAATTTTATGTTGATATTTAGCTTCCACATTAAAAAAGCTAAACAGCATAATAAAAACAAATAAGTTATCAACACTTAAGGATTTTTCAATCACATAACCAGTTAAAAACTCCAATGCTTTTACTTTACCCATATAGATATATATGAGATAATTAAATATTAATGCCAAACCAATCCATACAGTACTCCAAATCAATGCTTCCCTGATTTTTACTTCATGCGATTTTCGGTGGAACAATCCCAGATCAATCGCCAGAACTGCAATTATAAAAAGCAAAAAGCCAAACCAAACATATATATCTATTACCATTCTTCTAATTTTTTAAACACTGTATTTAATCAAAACAAATCCACCAATCAACATTGCTGTAAATCCCAGAGCTACCCAGTTAAAATATTTCTCAATGAAGTTCTTTATGGAAGGTCCATATTTCCATATCAACCAGGCAACCAGGAAAAATCTGGCACCTCTGCTAATAAGAGAAGCCAGTATAAACATAAAAATATTCATATCAAAAGCACCGGAAGTAATTGTAAATACTTTATAGGGAATGGGTGTAAACCCAGCAGTAAATATGATCCAAAAGTCCCAGTTCATAAACAGCAGTTTGATAGTATTATATAATTCATGTGTAAAGCCGGGAATATTATTAAAAAACAAATTGGCCAATGGTGTAAAATTACCATCAGTATTTAACCATGAGAAATGACCAATATAATACCCTAATATGGCTCCTGCAACAGACCCAATTGTACAAATAAGAGCAAATCTGAATGATTTTGAGATGGACCCCATTACCATTGCTATGAGCAGAATATCTGGTGGAATAGGGAAAAAAATCGATTCAATAAATGCCAGTATAAAAAGTGCCATTGTGCCATATGGCGAATGTGCCCAACTTAATACCCAATAGTATAAACGTTTTATCCAGTTCATTATGAATTGATTGATTTAAAAGATTTGAAATATTACTATGGCATAAATGAAAAAGCGTAGATACCTGAAGAGTGCCCATAATAAATAATGCCTGAAATTGTATTTTATTAATCCACAGGTAAAACTAACGATGGAATGCGGAAGTGGCAACATGGCACCAATAAATACAAAAAGTCCACCCCACTTTCTTAAATTGCTTATATGTTTAGAGATTTTTTGCTCTAAGTGATATTTTACTGCAGGAATCAAAAACAATTGTTTCCCGATAAAATAAGCAATAATTCCTCCAATATAGGACATCGTTGCTAACGTGAATAAAAACAGCCAGGGTGTTGTTGATTTTGAACTCCATGCTATAAATATTTCAGGTGGAATTATCCCTAAAATAGTTTCAGATATTAAAAAAAATAAAAATATTATTTGAGGTGAATATGTTGTTACCAATATATTAAGAATTGCATTGATATCGATAAAAAAAAACTCAAGTACAACTAAGATTCCGACAAACAGTAGTATTACCATTCCGCCTTTGATAGCTGTATCTTTTATAAATGTATAAAATTTTGTCATTCTGTAATATCGATGCATTGAGATTACTTTTTTATGTTTAATCATAAATATCTTTTTATTATGAACCTTTAATTATTTTGTTTAAAAAATCAGTTACGGCTGATATAACACCTTGCAATCCATTCTCAATTATATAATTGAACAACCTCATCAATTGTGGAAACAAAATTATAATTAGTCCGATTAAAAGAAAAAGGAATATTATAACTCCTATTATCAGAAGATTTCTGATTTTTTTATTTTCTTTAATCTTATTTAATATATCTAACCATTTATTATGAGCTCTATTCTCATGATTTGAATAATTTGAATCATGTGAATATTTATTGTCATTATAGTATTGTTGTTGTCTATAATTTTTATGTTTGTTTTGTTTGTTTTCAAATAAATCGTCAAATTCCATAATATTGTTTTTTTATAATGAATAATTTAATTTTGCATTTCTTAAGATTTCTTTTGTTTCTTATACATTTCAAAAAGGTCTTCTTCATCTTTACCATCTCTAATTCCGCTTATTAGAAGAACTAATAATTTGGGGATTTCATCTTCTGTGAATCCTAATTTTGAGGCAATACTATTAACTAAACGCATTTCATTTTTGTCAATAATTCCATCAGCCAAAACCATCTTTATAATTTCATAAACTTGTTCAAAGCGTTTAAATAAATCATAAGGAGGAATATAAGTCAAATTTCGGGTTGATTCAAGCAAACCATCAATCTCTGGTTTGGTAAACCCCATTTTTTTCCCAAAACGATGTAACATTTCTGATTCTGTTTGGTCTATGATTCCATCAACCATAGCAATTGATATTAGATGTTTAAAATGTTCTTTGTCCTGTTTTTTACCTAAATGATCAAATTGTTCTAAAATGTTCATAGTAATTCTTTTTATTATAAATGATTCTAAATAATTAAATATATGCTGATTTCATAAGTATCATTAAATACTTATGAAAAAAAAAGGTAATAAAAAATTGATATTATTAATGCTTTGGCGGTTGCCAAATGACAGAAAGAAATGTGTTTGGAATAAATACTTTTAAAGTAGTGATTTTAATAGTGTAATCGGTTACAAATAAAAAATTACTTAAAGCATCTAACATTGTATCATTTTGAGATTCCTCATCTTCGAAGCTAAAATTATTCTGAAGCGATTTTCCTTCCTGATGATTTGTATGCTCAATATTAAATGTGTTTCTAACAATAAAGCCATGTTCAGAAACATAACTACATAGAATGCAGAAGTATATAAATAAAGAAAATAGAAAAAAACAAGAAATATTAAAGATTGCTTTCATCAATTGCAAAAGTATTAAATATTTTAATAATTCAATATTAATAAATCATTAAATAATCTTTATAACAGCAATAATTCGTTAAACTTTGACAAAGTTTAACGAACTATTTTATAATTGAAAAAGTATTTAGTATCGTAAACACTTTTTACTTCTTTACCCATTCGTTTTCAAACTTACAATCTTTATAGGTTTCATAAAATTTAATGTAAGTTTTTGCACTTTTATCGTTAATCCATTTTTTTACAGCATCGCCTTTGGCACGTTCTAAAGTAGCATTTTGAATTTTATCATAATCGTCTTTTAAGTTAGCACGATGTGCTGGTGAAAAAGATTTTAAATAAACCATTCTGTATGCTTGTTTTCCATCATTATCGTTCATCATAATAGGAGTTGAAACATCGCCAACTTTCATTTTATCAATTACATAAAATAAAGAAGACTCAATATCATCAACTAAAAACTTTGAATTTCCGCTATTTGGATTTACCATAATACCGCCATTGTTTTTGCTGGGGTCATCAGAAAACTTCAAAGCGGCTTTTTCAAAACTCATAGCACTGTCTTTAATAATGGTATTAACGCTATCTAAATAAAATTTAGCTTTCATCAACTCATAAGGCGATACTTTAGGCATCAATAAAATATGACGAACGTTTACAAAATCGCCTCTTCTTTCAATTAATTGCAAAATATGAAATCCAGCTTTGGTTTCAATTACATTTGAAACTTCATCAGTAGTTTTAAGGTTAAAAGCTGCTGCTTCAAACTCGGGAAACATTTCGCCTCTGCCAAACAAACCCAATTCTCCGCTTCTTTTTGCAGAACCAGGATCTTCGGAATACAAAGCTGCTAATGAAGCAAATTTTTCGCCTTTAATAATGCGTTCTCTTAACTCGTTTAAGCGTTGCTTTACAACTTCTTTTTCAGCCTTACTAATAGCCGGTTGACGTATTATTTGCCCTATTTCATATTCGGCATTAATTAAAGGAATGCTATCGGAAGGAATTTTATCAAAGAATCTCTTCACTTCGCTTGGTGTAACTTTAACAGCTTCGGTAATCTTTCCCTCCATCATTTGAATAATCATTTGATTACGAATATTATCCCTAAACTCGTCTTTAAATTCGCTTATTGATTTTTTATAGTATTCTTCAAACTTTTCTTTTGAGCCATGTAATCCAATATAATATCGCAACCTTCTATCCAACTCCACTTCAACTTGCTCATCTTCAACCACAACACTATCAACTTTTGCTTGATGAAGCATTAATTTGCTTACCATAATGTTTTCGAGTATCATACATTTTACATTATCACCTCCTTTTAAGTTACCTTGCAATTTCATTTGGTTGTATTCCTGTTCAATATCAGAAATTTTTACAATATTCCCGCCTACTATTGCCACTACTTGGTCAATTATAACATCTTGTGCTTTCGTAAGTGAAGCTACGAATGCTAAAATAAAGGTAACTAAAATTATTTTTTTGATTTTTTGCATAATTTTTTATTCTAATTTGTTTTTAAAAACTTCCGATTAAGTGTTTTATTGTGTTGTTAGTAAATTTTGAAGTTATTGTTTTTTACAGCCTCATCATACAATTCGTTGTGCATCTTACTTATTAACTCTAATTTACGTTTATTAATAATGATGTTACGGATATTATCTTTTTCAAAGCTAAGTGGCGAAGCACTTTCTTTAATTTTAAAATCTTTGATATTTATTAAATAGTAATAATTTTCGTCTTTGGTTTCTATAGTTCTATTATTCTTTAAAAAAGCTTCTTGGTCATAAGTTTCAATAGGAATTTCTTTCAATAAATCATTAAAAAGCAACCATTCATTATCTTCAAGGTAGAAATTTACAGCTTGTTTGCCACATAATTCAAGCAATTGATTTTTATTGTCGCTTTTGCTAAATAACAATGATTTTATTTTTGCTTTATTAGGCGAATTTATTTCTAATTTCACATAATTTACTTTAATAATATTGTCTTTTAGCAAAAAATTATCGGTATTTTTATCGTAATATTCCTGAATTTGCTCGTTTGAGATAGCTGTATCAAGCAGTTGATTAACTAATTTGCTTTCGTAAGAATAAACCAACAACGAATTACGATAATTTTCTATTTGGTCGGCAAAATCTTTTTGTTCGTTTGTAAGGTTTTTTTCAGCTTTGTAAAGTACAATTTTTTGACGAATCCAGTTGTTAATAAAATTTTTGATGATAGCAATACTATCATTTTTTGTAGTTCCTTGAGGTATAATTCCTTTTAAATCTGTTTTATACAATTTATAATCAAAAGCGGTTGCAACAATATCTTCATTGTTTTTTGATTTACATCCAAGCAAAAAACTTCCCAATATCAAGAAAAATAAAATATTTTTAGGAGTAATCATGTTGCAATTTTTTTGTTTTTTTTAAAAACTTAAAATCTGACAAGCTCACAATGAAACTTGTCAGATTTTAAGCATATTACCGAAGTAAAATATTACTTTATTGAATCAAAAACTTCTTTATTAACGGTAAAAGGATATTTTTGACGTAAAGATTTTAACCATTCTTTTTCCAAATAGTTTTGATAATCAGCAGTAATTATGCCCTTGGCTTCGTTTAAAGTTTTAGGTTCTGGTACTAATTTTTTGTTCACAATAACGATAACTAAGTTATTTCCGTCTTTAAGATTTTCTGAAACACCTTCTTGCCATTTAATTTGGTCAATTAATTTATTATCACCTTTCAAAAATTTATCATGTTTATATTCAACAGCAGCACTGTCTTTTGAAAGTTTGGCAATCATTTCATCAATTTTTACATTATTGTTAGACAATTGTTTATTGTAAATTTTTTCAGCAAATTTGCGAGCATCGGCTTCTTTAACTTTTCCTTCTTTAAAAGTAAAAATAGTAGCGTCTAACCTATCGTTCCACATATAATTGCTGCTATTTTTTTGATGAAATTCTTTTAATCCAACAGTATCTTTAATAGCTTTCGACCACACGTTTTTGTCAGTTAAATCAAATAGTAAAATACCATCATGGTATTCTTTCATTAAAATATTAAAATCAGGATATTTTTCTTCTAATTTACTATTAGCATATTGAAATATTGTTCTTTCAACAAAATCCTTATAGTTTCTGTTTACATACATTTCAATATTTTCTGGCTTCGCATTTTCGTGTTTAATATATGCTAAAAAGCCAGCAAAATCAGTTTGAGTAAAAGTTTTTTCGCCAATTGAAAACATTTTTGCAGTCAACATTTTTGCTTCTTCGGCTTTCCATGAATTTGTAAATACTGAATCGGTAACTACTTTATAAAAATCTTTTACAGCTTTTGGATTTTCGGTAAACTTGTATTCAATTTTTTGTTTTGCTAAGAAAGAATCTCTGCTTTTGTTAGCTCTTTCGTCTTTAGCTACTTTTTGTTTTATTTCGCTTTTAAGTTCATCTAAACTTTTTATTTCTTTTCTTTCAATAAGTTTAAGAATGTGCCATCCATATCTTGATTGTACTGGCTCGCTAATATCTCCTGATTTTTCAAGTTTTGAAATAGCAACAATAAATTCAGGTATCATTCTGTTTACGCCAAATTCAGGTAAAACACCACCTTTTGAAGAAGAGCCTTTATCATCAGAATATTGTTTTACTAACTCATCAAATTTTTCACCATTTTTAAGTTTTGTAAGCACTTCGTCTGCTTTTGCTTTAGCTATTTTAATATCTTCTTCGCCAGCATTTTGAGGCATAGTAATAAGAATATGTGCTACCTGCACTTTTCCCATTGCTTTTTTCTTATCGGTAACTTTAATAATATGATAGCCATATTCAGAACGAATTGGCATTGAAATTTCACCAACTTTTGTATTATATGTTCCATTTTCGAAAGGATAAATCATATCGAAAGAAGAAAAATAACCAAGATCGCCACCATTTCCTTTGTATGATGGTCTTTCGTTAGTTGCAGCAACATCTTTTGCTGAAGGATCGTCAGAAGCTTCTGCAGCTACTTTTTCAAATGTTTCGCCAGCAAGTATTCTTTTCCTAAGATTCATTATTTTGTTATAGGCAATCAATGTATCATTTGGAAGTGCATCTTTTTCAAGCTTTACAAGTATATGACTGGCTCTTACATCAAAAAGCATTCGATTATAGGCTTCTTTTATTAAATCTTCGGTAACATCCTTATCAACCAAGTATGGCTGAGCCAATGTAGCACGATAACCATTAAGCTCCGATTTGAAGTCTTGATTAGTATCCAAACCTAATTCTTCGGCTTCTTTAACCTTTAATTTAAAATTGATATAAAGTTCAAGATATTCATCTAACGCTTTTTTATCAATTGCTTGATCTTTGCTATTGTTTTTTTGATAAACCCTAATAAATTCTGACTTTGTGATGTTTTCACCAGCTACTTTCAGTAAAATTGGGTCGTTGTTTTGCTGAGCAAAAGCACTTGTAAAAATAAAAGTGCCTAATAAAATCGGTAAAAATTTGATAGTTTTCTTCATAAATTTTAGTCGCTTATTTATTATTAATTAAAAAAATAATTAGTTTTTATTAAAATATTATCTACTGTAATTAGGTGCTTCTCTGGTAATTGTAATGTCGTGAGGGTGGCTTTCGGCAACTCCAGCCGGAGTAATTTTAATAAATTTAGCCTTTTGCAAGGTTTCAATATCTTTTGAACCGGTATAGCCCATTCCTGCTTTTAATCCTCCTACCATTTGGTGTATTACTTCGGTTAAAGTACCTTTGTATGGAACTCTTCCTACAATGCCTTCGGGAACTAATTTTTGAATATCATCTTCCATATCTTGAAAATAGCGGTCTTTTGAGCCTTGTTGCATGGCATCAATTGAGCCCATTCCTCGATAGGATTTAAACTTTCTTCCTTCAAAAATGATAGTTTCGCCAGGTGATTCTTCCACTCCGGCAAACAATGAGCCTGCCATAATAGAACTTGCTCCACCTGCTAATGCCTTCACAATATCGCCAGAATATCTAATACCGCCATCGGCAATCAAAGGAATACCAGTTCCTTTTAATGCTTGAGCAACATGATAAACAGCAGAAAGTTGAGGCACGCCTATGCCTGCGATAACTCTAGTGGTACATATAGAACCAGGTCCAATGCCTACTTTTACAGCATCAGCACCAGCTTTGGCTAAATCCAATGCAGCTTCGGCAGTGGCAATATTGCCTACTACAACATCAACTTCTGGAAATTTCTTTTTTACTAATTTCAAAGCATCTAACACACCTTTTGTATGTCCATGAGCGGTATCAATTACAATAGCATCAACACCAGCTTTTACAAGTGCTTCAACTCTTTCGAGTAAATTGCCAGTAACACCAACACCTGCAGCTACTCTTAAACGTCCGTTTTTATCTTTACAAGCATTTGGGCGTTCTTTCAACTTAATAATGTCGCGATAAGTAATTAAACCTACCAATTTCTTATGTTTATCAACAACAGGAAGTTTTTCAATGCGATGAATTTGTAAAATATCAGCAGCTTTTTCAAAATCGGTAAATTCAGAAATGGTAATTACTTTTTTGGTCATAATTTCCACAATAGGACGTTTTTGATTGCGTTCAAAACGCAAATCGCGATTGGTAACAATACCAACAAGTTCCATGTTTTTATTAACTACAGGAATACCGCCTATTTTAAATTCTTTCATCAAACTTAAAGCATCCGAAACCAAAGCTCCTTCTTCCAATGTAATTGGGTCTAAAATCATACCATTTTCGGCTCTTTTTACTTTTCTAACCTCATTGGCTTGTGCTTCAATTGTCATGTTTTTATGCAAAACGCCAATACCACCTTCTTGAGCAATTGCTATTGCCAGCGTAGATTCGGTAACAGTATCCATTGCAGCAGAAACAATAGGAATGTTCAACTTAATGTTTTTTGAAAACATAGAACTCACATTTACTTCACGTGGAAGTATCTCCGAATATGCTGGAACTAACAACACATCGTCATAAGTAAGTCCTTCACCAAAAAATTTTTCATGATTTGTAAACATACATTGCATTTTTGGACTGCAAATTTAAGAAATTTTGAGAAATTTTATGTTAAAAAATATTAAGATATATTATTTTGATATTCAAACACCTAAATATTTTACAAAACATTTAATAGCAATAAAATTATGTATTTTTTACTTTTAATAATACATTTCTATTTTTTTGTTGTTATCTTTGCGATAGAAATTATTATAAACCTAAATTTTTGAAATATGAAAAGCTATAAAATTATTAAAAAAATCTTTTTGGGATTTCTTTTTGTTTTTGGAATAATCACTGCTAATGCGCAATCAGATATGGTAAAGTATTTGGCAGCAGGAAAAGCAGATGCAAATAAACTTATTGGTTCTTATATTGGCCCATTTTTAGAAACTTTTGGCAGTAATTTGAATAATGGCTGGTACAGTACCGCAGACCCATTAAAACTTGGAAGATTTACAATAACAGTAGGAGCTACAGCATCATTTGTTCCGAAAGATAAGCAGAGTTTTGTAATTGATGAGAAAGATTATACTGTTATTAAAACTCCAAGTGGACCAGTAACCACTCCCACAATGTTTGGCGAAAAAACAAGTCCAAGTGGTGTATCTGCTAGATTTGTTAATGGAAGTTATATGATGCAGGTTCCATTACATACACCTGGTGGATATGGAGTAAGTATATCGCCATTTCCTGTAGCTCAAGTTAGTGTTGGGTTAATAAAAGGCACTGAAGTAATGCTTCGTATTTTACCGAAAGTTAAAATGGGTGAAAACAAAGCAGGTTATTTTGGGTTTGGATTAAAACATGATATAAAACAATGGATGCCATTTATGAGTAAATTACCTTTTGAATTATCATTTATTGGTGCATATACAAGTGCAAGTTTTGATGTTTCCAGCAATAATTTATTACCAGCTCAAGCAGGAGTTTACAATCCTACACCATTAGATTATACAACACAAGCAATTAGTTTTTCTTCAAAAGCGTGGAATACCAATTTGGTAATATCTAGAAAATTTTCACTTCTTACAGCGTTTGGAGGTATTCGCCTTTCACATTACAAAACTAATCTTGATTTAAAAGGCAATTATCCAATTACTATTATTAATAGTTCTGGTATAACAGAGATTACTAATTTAGTTGACCCAATTCAACTTGAAGGTTCGGGTACTCAATTTGCATTCAATGGTGGATTTAGAGTTAAATTTGGATTTTTAGCTCTTTTTGCTGAAGGTTCGCTTGCTCCTGGTGGTTATTCATCAGCTACTGCTGGTTTAAATTTTGGATTTTTTAACTAATTTCAAAATTTTACTTAAAGAGACTACTTTGTAAGAGTAGTCTTTTTTTTTCTCAAAAAACAGAATATTCTTATCATTTAAGAATAAAAAAAGTATAATAATTGATTTCCTTTTTCAAAACTTTGTAGCTTTGCAGCTCAAAAAAAATAAAAAAATGGCAGCTTTACCAAATATTATTACGAAAGTTACAACGCATGTATTGCAAGAAATGAAGCTCAAAGGCGAAAAAATTGCCATGCTTACGGCTTATGATTACTCAATTGCTAAAATTATCGACAAAGCCAATATCGACGCTATCTTGGTTGGTGATTCTGCTTCTAATGTTATGGCTGGTCATCGCACTACGCTTCCCATAACTTTAAACGAAATGATTTATCATGGTGCTTCTGTGGTAAGAGCTGTTAGCAGAGCATTGGTAATAGTAGATATGCCTTTTGGCACTTATCAAGGAAACTCTAAAGAAGCCTTGAACTCAGCTATTCGTATTATGAAAGAAACAGGAGCAGACGCAGTTAAATTAGAAGGCGGGAAAGAAATAATAGAATCTGTTAATAGAATTCTTTCGGCAGGGATTCCTGTAATGGGACATCTTGGGCTTACCCCACAGTCTATTCATAAGTTTGGTACTTATGTAGTTAGAGCTACTCAAAAAGATGAAGCCGACCGCTTACTTGAAGATGCACATCATCTTGAAAATGCGGGTTGTTTCTCTATTGTACTTGAGAAAATACCTTCGCAATTGGCAACTCAAGTTACAAAAGAGGTTAAAATTCCTATTATTGGCATTGGTGCTGGTGGTGGCGTAGATGGTCAAGTATTAGTACTCCATGATATGCTTGGAATTACCCAAGATTTTTCGCCTCGTTTTCTAAGAAGATACCACAACTTATACGAAGAAATTTATGGTGCTGTTGGTAGTTATATACATGATGTTAAAACATTCGATTTCCCTAACGAAAAAGAACAGTATTAACAAAAATAATTATGCCAAATCTTTCTTCTATTGCTGAAGCAGTTGCAAAACAAATATTATTTGAAGACAATCATTTAATTGTCCTAAATAAACAAGCATCGCAGATTGTTCAAGGAGATAAAACAGGCGATTCTCCACTAAGTGAGCTTGTTAAGATTTATTTAAAAGAAACATACAATAAACCTGGTGATGTTTTTTTAGCAGTTATTCATCGTATTGACAGACCTGTTAGTGGCGTTGTTGTTTTTGCTAAAACCGATAAGGCAATGACTCGTATGGCTCATATTTTTCAGAAAAGAGAAATAAAAAAAACTTATTGGGCAATTGTAAAAAATAAGCCCGAACATGAAAGCGGTCATTTAATCAACTTTTTGAAAAAAAATGAGCAACAAAACAAATCTTATGTTTATGATAAAGAAGTTACTGGCAGCCACAGAGCCGAACTTAAATATAAAGTAATTGATAGTAGCGACAGCTATTATTTGTTAGAAGTTGAACTATTAACAGGCAAACATCACCAAATTAGGGCTCAATTAGCTGCAATTGGATGCCCACTTAAAGGAGATGTAAAATATGGTGCACAACGTCCAAATAAAGATATTTCGATAAGCTTGCATGCTCGCTCTGTTAGCTTTATTCATCCTGTAAAAAAAGAAGAACTTACCATTATTGCTCCAGTTCCAAACGAAGCACTTTGGCTGCATTTTGAAAAAAATAGCAAAAATAGAAAATGATTTCAGTTTTCTTAAATCCTTGTAATATAAATACTTGTTTGTATATCATCACGTAAATGACGTTTTACAGTGCATAAACTGGCAGTATTTATCAACGCAGATTCATACTTTTCGGGGAAATCTTGTGGTACTTGAATTTCAATATCAATTTTTGCCATAATATGCTTTACTGCATCAAATTGTGCATGTTGCACTAATTTAATATGTTCGGTATTAATACCTCTTTGGTCGCAAAAACCTTTTGTAAATATTCCTGCACATGCTCCAATAGAAGCTAAAAACAAATCGAAAGGCGTTGGGGCACTTCCTTCTCCACCAGCTTTTGTTGGTTGGTCTGTTTTTATTGTAAATCCGTTAAAATCTACATTTACTTTTTTTCCTCCATCAAAATAAATTTCCATTTTGTTTGATTTTTATAAAATTTATAATAAACTTGAATTGCTGACAAGTGGGAAGTATATCGTATAATGCCAATGATTACTAATTGTTTATATTTTATGTCCTATGATATTCACAACCTACTTCAGCAAAAACTAATTATAATGTATTATTGCTATTCTGTTTCAAATTTTATTGGCAAATAGTATTTAACAGGCACTGCTCTACCTTCACATTTACCTGATTTCCATTTTGGCATTATATTGATTATTCTCATTGCTTCTTTATCTGCATGTTGATAAATTCCTCTAAGAATGCTTTTATTTGTCAAGCTACCATCTGATTCTACAATAAAAGAAATATAAACAGACCCTTGAAAGTCAATATCACCATCATTTGGCCATTTAAAATTATTCTTAATAAATTTCTTCAACGAGTCTTCTCCTCCTATAAATTTAGGCATAGAATCAACAAACTGGTATATTGTCCGATTACTAATTGTATCAAATATAAAAACACACTTTTCTTGGGTATTATTTGTCTGTCCAAACAGTAAGCTTGTCAAAAAAAACATTATAATTGTAAAAATGCATCTCATTACTTTCATTTTTATATAATACAACATAACCAATAACTTGCAATTTTATACTCGCTAAACAAGTTTTTTAATTTCTTGTTCAAAGTGTTTTTGAATTCTTTTTATTGTAACTTTATAGTTTGGTTTTAAATGCTTTATATTATCTTCGGCAATATCTTCAATAAAAATCAACGCCATTTGAAATAATTTTTTATTAATTGAAGGCATGTATTTTACAATAATATCATACATTTGATGAATTGTAAAAACTTCTTTGTTTATTACATACAAATCATAATAATCTCTGTATTTAGCTCTTAGAAAGAGCGTATTAAGTTTCATGGCTGTTAACAATTCTAGTGAAGCTATATTTATCTGATTTATAAATGGTTCACTATTTTTTAATGCTACCCATGCGTTAGCAAAAAATGTTACCTTTACTCCATAAATTAAAGTATCTATTTGCTTATCGGAAAGGTTGATTATTTTATAATTACCTATAAAGTTCTGATTCAGGCAATTATAGATTGCTTCTTTATTTAAACTTGATTTCCATGTAAATAGGTCAATATCTTCGCTGATTCTATGCTTTAAATAGACGCTTAGTGCGGAACCTCCTACAAATACAAATTCACTAAATTCTTTTATTTGGGAAAGGTCAAGAAATACTTTTGCTGTGGTTGGTGCTAAGTTGTTTAAGTCTTTCATACCTGCTATTTATCTGTGTGTTCTCTTCAATATATTTTTTAGGATTTTTAATATTAAAAAATATTACACTTAAGTAATAGTTTAATTTATAGTATTTTGCATCATTTGCTAAATTTTTATTCCATATAGCTTTAATTTCTTTTTTAGAAAAAATTTGAAATAGTTTTTTTATTTCATCTACATCTCCAAAAACTAAAGTGCTTTCAATAAGAAATTCATTACTTATTGTATTTGATTGTATATCAGACAAATCGTAACTCCAAAAGGCGTTATTTTTTTTTAACGCTAATATAAGAGATTCTTTTTCTTTATTTATTATTTTTTGCACAAAAAATGTTTTAAACCATTCAAAATTAATCAATTTTTATCAAATCATTTCCTTTTTAATTCAATCAATGTTATTTCTGGCAAAATTCCTATTCTGCCTGGGTATCCGATTACTCCAAGCCCTCGATTAATATATAAATATTGAGGAGAAGCTGATTTTTCGTTTTTTATTAAGCCAGCCCAATGTTTGTAAAGATATTGAGCGGGACTCCATTCAAAACTATTGGTAACAATACCTAACTGCATTCCATGTGTATGTCCAGATAAAGTCAATGGTATATTTTGATACTGCTTACTTATTATTTCGTCCCAATGGCTTGGATCGTGCGAAAGCAAAATTGTAAAAGCATTGCTATCAATACCACTCATAGCTTTTTTTACATCTCCTTTTTTAGGAAATCTGTGATTTTTTCCCCAGTTTTCAACACCAGCAATATAAATAAAACTACTATCTTTTTCTATTTTTATATTTGAATTTAAAAGCAAATTCCAACCAATACGCTTTTCAAAATTATATAAATCAGTCATATTTTTGCTTTTCAGCGTTTCATTTTTCCATACTACATATTCTCCATAATCGTGATTTCCGAGAATAGCAAATTTACCTAAAGGTGCATTCAATTTTTTAAATATATCCTCGTAAATTAAAGCTTCTGAAGTAGTATAGTTTACCAAATCGCCGGTAAAACAAATAATATCTGGTTTTAAATCATTAATAATTCTAACTGCTCGCTCCAAAGGCTCTTTTCCATACCACGTACCTAAATGAATATCTGACAATTGTACAATTTTTAATCCATTAAAAGCAGGTGGAAGTTGTTCAAATTCCAAATTAACTTTCCTCACTTTAAAATTAAATTCGCCAAAAATCATTCCTTGCAATAAAGCAATAAAAATAAAGAGAGCACCAATATTTCCAAGATAAAGTATTGGTTTCCAACGTTTATTGTTAAACTTTTGACAAAACTCACTTCTTTTAAAAAGAAAAGTATAAGAAAACTTAATTATTCTGAGTAAATCTGTTAAAAATAAGCAACTTACAGCAAAAATTTTAGGAGCATACAAAACAAGCATCGCAGCCGTTATATAAGTTCTAAATATTGAATTCCAATACTTTATATCAAGAAGTAATAAAGTAATAAAAAAAATGAAAGTAAAAATAAGTGAAAGCCAATAAAAAAAACGCAAACTGTATTTAATAAAAGCTATTTGCTTTGAAATAAAGCTTTTAACACTATTCCATAAATAAAAATCAGAAATTATTAACGAAATAAAAAAAATCATAAAACCTCTATACTTAGGCATTTCTCTTGTAGTAACAAAAAACACACCAATAAATGAAGCAATAAATAGAATAGATATTAAAATTATTTGGCGAGTATTTGTTGATTTTGACATTTATATTTTTTTTTTAACAACTTTTTTAGCACAAAATTTGTCTATAACTAAGCAACGCAAAAGAAACGAAGTCTTAAAGATTGTTAAATTCTTTACAAATTTAGTATAATTTTTGTTACTTTGTGTTGAAATTTATAAAAAGAAATATTTATAAAATAATAAA
Source organism: uncultured Bacteroides sp. (assembly GCA_964437995.1). Taxonomy (GTDB): domain Bacteria; phylum Bacteroidota; class Bacteroidia; order Bacteroidales; family JACABE01; genus JACABE01. The sequence goes on from CAYTJB010000016.1 coordinate 16,845, forward strand.
AATCAATTGTATGCTAAAAACAATAAAAAAACTACTATTTTATATCCTGATGTTAGTTTCAGTTTGTTCTTATGGGCAAAAAAAAGAAGGCTATAACATTAAGATTAATATTGATAATTACAAATTCGACACTTTGTATTTGGGTAATTACTATGGTAGTAGCCAGTACATAAAAGATACTGCTATTATTAATTCAAAAAAAATGTTTACTTTTTCGGGTAAAGAAACTTTGCCTGGTGGTGTTTACCTTATTATTACACAAGATAAAAAATATTTTGAAATTATTATTGACAAGGAACAAAATTTTTCTATCGAAAGTCAATATGATGATTTTTATAATAACGTCAAAATAAAAGGCTCGCCTGATAATGAAGTTTATTGTAGGTTTGTGAATACTAACCGTATTAAATACGAAGAATATTCTCCATATCAGAAAAAGATGGAAACCTTGAAAGATAATAAAGATACGGTGGAATGGTGCAAAAAAAAATTAGAGAAAATCAACGAAGAAATTGTGAATTACAAAAAGAAATTCATGATTGATTATCCTAATCACTTAATGACAAAGATTTTTAAATCATCTAAAGAAGTAGAAATTCCTGAAGCACCTAAAAATACTGATGGCTCTATTGACTCCCTTTTTGCATATCGTTATTACAAACAACATTATTGGGATAACATTGATTTTACCGATGATAGAATACTACGCACACCTGTATATCATAAAAAATTAGAGTTTTATTTCGACAAAGTTATAATTCCATCAAATGATTCAATAATGTCGGCATCAGATGCTCTCATTGAAAAAACGCGAGCAAGTAACGAATTGTTTAAATACACAATTTGGTATCTTACAAATAGATATGAAAAATCAACTATTATGGGGCAAGACGAAGTTTTTGTACACTTGGTTGAGAAATACTACATGAGCAAGCAAGCATTTTGGGTAACACCAACCAATTTGGAATCAATTTCGAAAAGAGCTATGCAATTAAAACCAATATTAATAGGAAAAGTTGCTCCCGAACTAATTATGCCAGACACTGCTGGAACATTTGTTTCGATGCGTTCGAGCAGAGGTCATTTTACTTTTCTTGTATTTTGGGATACCGACTGTGGACATTGTAAAACTGAAATACCAAAAATTAAAAAGTTTTATGACGAAAATAAAGCAAAATATGGCTTAGAAGTATTTGCAATTGATACTGATAGTGATTTGGAGCGTTGGAAAAAATACATCATCGAAAACAAGCATGAATGGATTAGCGTTACTGGTACTAAAACCAATTTAGATTACCACAAAGCTTATGATATTATTAGCACACCAGTTTTGTTTATTTTAGATAAAGATTTTAAAATTATTGCAAAACATATTTCCATTGATGATGCAAAAGGTTTTTTGGATAATTATTTGGGGAAAGAAAAACTAAAAAAATAATTTCAAAAATTAAAAAACCTCTTGGTATTAAAAACTAAGAGGTTTTTTGTAATAATAATTTTGGTAAAACTACCAATCAGTTTTGGCATCGTTACTTAATTTACTAATTACCAATAATCTTTAAAATTGTCTTTACAATAATTTTTATATCGGTCAAAAAAGAGGCTTCGTTTATATATTTCTTGCAGAGTTCTAACTTGGCAGGCATAATAACATTAATATATGTTTCTTCTGGGTTTTGAGATTGGCTTAAAATTTCACTTTCATTAATAAAGTCTAAAGAAGAAAAATCTGTTAAGCCCGGGCGAACTGATAAAACCATTAATTGTTCTTCATTATATAAATCAACGTATTTTCTTACTTCGGGGCGTGGTCCTACAAAGCTCATATCGCCTTTTAAAATATTTATTAATTGTGGAAGCTCGTCAATTTTAAATTTTCTAAGAAAATAACCAACTTTAGTTACTCTGTTATCTTTATCGCCAATGGTTAGTAAGCCTTTTTTGTCAGAACCAGTTTGCATGGTTCTAAACTTAAACATCGAAAAATCAATATTCCCTTTGCCAACTCTTTTTTGTTTATAAAAAATGCCTCCTCGTGAATCAAAAACAATTAACAACGAAATAATTATTAAAATTGGAGTTAAAATAATTAACCCAAGTGTCGAAAAAAATAAGTCGAAGATTCTTTTTGTCATTATGAAGTGTAAAGTTTATAAAGTTTGAAAGTTCATAAAATAAAAACAAATATTATAATTCGTAATTTGATTACTGCTTACTGATTACTGATTACTGTTTCTATCGCATTTACAACTGCTTTTACCACAGTTTGCACGTTTTCATCAGTTAAATCGTAATATACAGGCAAGCTTATTTCTCGGCTGTAATTATCAAAGGTTTTTGGATAATCTTCTATTTTATATCCTAAGCTCTTGTAGTACGACATCATGGGTAATGGCACAAAATGCACATTTACTGATACTTCTGCTTTAAAAATTTCAGAAATTATTTCATCTCTTTGTTGCTCGCTAATTCCTTTTATTCTTAATAAAAAAACATGGAACGAAGATGCTTTTGTATTGTTTTTATATTCAGGTATTTGAGCCCATTCATATTGCGAAAGCAATTGAGAATACAAATCAAAAATATGTTTCCTTTTTACCAACATATCGCTATCGTATCTGTCAATTTCCACAATACCCATTGCTGCTTGTAAATCTGTCATATTACATTTATAACCTGCTTCTATGATGTCGTACCGCCAATTTCCGATTTGGGTTTTTGCTAAAGCATCTTTGTTTTGCCCGTGTAATGATTTTGTATTTAAGTATTTATAAATTTCTTCATTATCAAATGTATCATTAAGGTTTAAACAAATAGCTCCACCTTCGGCAGTGGTAAGGTTTTTAACTGCATGAAAAGAATAAACAGTAATATCTGTTAGGCTTCCAACTTTTTTGCTTTTATAAATTCCTCCAATAGAGTGTGCTGCATCCGAAAGAATAAGTATTCGTCCAAGTTTTCTTTGTTCTTCAGTATTGGCTTTAAACAACGAAACTATTTCTTTTTCTCTTACCAACTCATTTATCTCATCATAATCGCATGGAAATCCGCCAATATCAACAGGCATGATAACTTTTGTGTTGGAAGTTATTACTTTTTTGATGGCTTCAATAGAAATGTTAAAATCATCGTTAATATCAACAAATACAGGCTTTGCACCGCAATGTATAACCACATTGGCTGTAGCGGCATAAGTGTAAGCAGGTAATATTACTTCATCGCCTTCTTTTACACCAAACCAGCGGAGCACAAGCTCTAAACCTGCTGATGCTGAGTTAACACAAAGAGTAGCTTTGTGCCCACCATAAGCTGTTAGTTTTTTTTCAAAAAGTTTAGTCTTAGTTCCTGTGGTAATCCAACCCGATTTTAAAGTATTAATTACTTCATCAATAATCAATTGGTCAATACGTGGTGGCGAAAATGGTATCATAAAAAGCGTTTGAAAGTTCGTAAAGTTTGAACGTTTATAAAGTTAATAGATAAACTTTAATGTTTAACAAAAAATTAAACACCGCAAAAGTAAAAAAAAAAGTGTAGTTTTATTGACTACACTTTTTTTATTCTAAATTATTTGATTTTTTAAGATTTGCTTTTTAAGAGTATTTCTTCAATTGCTTGCTTAAAAGGATCTTTTGGCATTGCACCTGCTGCCATTTGTGGTTGTCCTTCTTTTGGGCAAAATAAGATAGAAGGAATGCTACGAATACCAAAAGTTCCAGCCAATTCTTGCTCTGCTTCTGTATCTATTTTGTAGATATTGATTTTTCCTTCATATTCTTTAGACAAATCTTCGAGAATAGGAGCCACCATTTTGCAGGGTTGGCACCAATCGGCATAAAAGTCAATGATACAAGGCAATTCACCTTCAAATTTCCATTCTTTGTTTACTTCATAGTTAAAAACTTTATCTAAAAAGTTTTGTTTTGTTAAATGTTCCATTTTTTATTTATGTATATAATTGTTATTTAATTCTTTTTTAGCCACAAAGGCACTAAGACACTAAAAATGATTTTTAATATTTTTTATTTGCTTATAGTATCAATAGTTTTCTTTAATAGAAAATTATCGAAGATTTCTTTGTATTGCTCTTTCGACATAGCACCTGTTTGCATAGAAGGATTACCTTTGAGAGGACTGAATAATATAGCAGGAATACTCCCTATTTCAAAAATTTGAGATAATTCCCTTTCGTTATCAACATTTACCTTGTAAATATTTATTTTTCCTTCGTATTCTTTTGCCAATTCTTCCATTATGGGAGCTACCATTTTGCAAGGTCTGCACCAATCGGCGTAAAAATCAACCACGCAAGGTTTTTCTCCTTTAAATACCCATGTTTTAGGATTTTTTTTATAATCCATTATAATGTCAATAAAGCTCACTTTATCTATTTGTACTACTTTTCCTTGATTGTCGAATTTTTTTGTTGGCTTATTGTTTGCTTCATTATTTTGCGATGTGTTTTTACAACTAATAAGCATGAACAATGAAATTACTAAAATTGAAAGTGCTGTTTTTTTCATTTTTTTTTAATTTTGATTTTGCAAAGATAAATAATTTTTATAAATATATCACTTTAGTATCACTTTTTTATTATCTTTGTAAACAGAAAAAAATGCAAAGTGTTCAAAAAAACGCAAAAATAAAATGATTAAATTTGAATTTTCAAAGATAACAATTCACGATTTTAGTAATAAATTTGCTACAGATATAAAGTGTTTAGAATTTTTGGCAAATGAAAAATGGAAAGATGGCTATGTTTGCAAAAAATGCGGAAATACAAATTATTGTTCAGGAAAAACAGCTTTTTCACGCAGATGTACAAAATGCAAACATGATGAATCAGCAACAGCTCACACTATGTTTCATCGCTGTAAAATACCTATTAATGAAGCATTTAAAATAGCTTATGAAATTTGCAGTTTGCCTGATATTACCATTGCAAATTTGTCGGAAAAATTAAAAATAAGGCACATGACTTGTTGGAAGCTGAAAAAGAAAATTATGGAATGTTTGAAAGAAAATCAAACTGCTACATCATAATCTCTCAAAGCATTGTTAAGTGAAGTTTTTAAGTCGGTTGATGCTTTGCGTTGTCCAATTATCAATGCACAAGGAACTTGAAATTCGCCGGCAGGAAATTTTTTGGCATAAGAACCCGGTATAACCACAGAACGTGAAGGAACAAAACCTTTGTATTCCTTTGCATCACTTGTAGTTACATCAATAACTTTTGTAGATGCAGTAATAACAACGTTAGCACCCAATACTGCTTCTTTTTCAATATGTGCACCTTCCACTATAATACAGCGGGATCCAATAAAACAATCGTCTTCAATAATTACAGGGGCTGCTTGCACAGGTTCTAAAACGCCACCAATTCCAACACCACCGCTCAAATGGACATTTTTACCTATTTGAGCACAACTTCCAACGGTTGCCCATGTATCTACCATAGTTCCACTTCCAATGTACGCACCAATATTGATGTAGGAAGGCATCATAATAGCGCCTCTTTCGATAAACGAACCATAGCGAGCAACAGCATGAGGAACTACCCTAACACCAAGTTGTTCGTAATTTTTCTTTAAAG
>CAYTJB010000016.1:22447-22808 GCA_964437995.1 uncultured Bacteroides sp.
GAAACTCAAAAGGACCAACTTCAATGGTTTCCATTTTTTGAATAGGGAAATATAGAATAACCGCTTTTTTAACCCATTCGTTTACAATCCATCCATTTTCAGTTGGTTGAGCAACACGTAAATTCCCTTTATCTAAGCATTCAATAACTTCTCTGATAGCTTGTTGAGTATTGGGTTCGTTTAGCAAAACTCGATTATCCCAAGCTGCTGAAATTATTTGTTTTAAATGTGTTTCCATAATATTATATAAATGAGTCCAGTCTAAAAATTCCCAGAAATTGAAATTGCTGAGAATCGAATAATTACAAAATAATTTAGTATTGCCCAATTTATTGCAAAATTAACGATATTAAATTTTATA
>CAYTJB010000017.1:0-17595 GCA_964437995.1 uncultured Bacteroides sp.
TAGTTGGTTTCACCAGCCACCATTTACCAGTTACCGTGTACCTTTTACAATTAACCATTATTAAGTGGCTGGTATTTTGTACCACCTACTATATAGAGGGTTTTGGTGTTATTTAAGAGGTTGGGATAGTCCATTATTAGCAATTATGTTGTTTCTAATATTTCGTCATATTCTAATAATATATTTGAAATTCTGTCTTCCGAAATCCATCTATTTTTTCCTATTCGATAACTACCAGCAACAATGTAATAGAATTTTCCTTCAGATACAATTTCAAATACTTTAAATCCTAATTTTAACTTATAGTTTAACATTTTTTCAGGTATTCTTTCTTCTATTTCATGTATCACTATTCCTTGCATAGTATTAGGAATATCTATATAAGTAACAGCAGAAAATTCCACATCAATATTGTAGCTCAACTTTTCGCTGTACCCTTCTTGATCAGGAAACTTCATTGGGCTTCTTAAAATTAATACACTATGACTAACTGTATATGCCCATATCTTAACAGCTCTATTTATCAATTCATTCATATTTTTCTATTTAAAAGGATTAGAAACTACGTTATAGCTATTATTAGAAAATCTATAAAAGGTTGTTCTTTGAATAGCGTTTGGATTATTTAATATTGTATGCAATTCCCAATTTGTTATATTGCCATGATTGATTATTCCATTAGGATTAAATTTGGAAAATTGGTATTTAGAAAATCCAGTCAAGTTAAAATGTAAATTATTGCTACTATTTTCAATCGCTGAAAATATTTTATCTTGCTGAAATCCAGTAGAAAAATTCCTATAAGTTTGAAACCCTTTAGTTTCTGCAAACTTGAATAAGTCATCTCCTAAACCAAATGCTATATCACTTCCCCCTTTAGCAGCAACATTCATTTCAGCTTTTATAGCAACATTAACAGTCATATTTTGAGCTTCAAATGCTGCATTTTCAGCAAATGAAAATTCAGATGAAAGCATGCTCGCATTTTTAAAAGGTATTGCATTCTTAACTAAAGTAGTTGTTACTGCTACTCTGGCTGTAAGGTATAGCTCTGCACCTCCTTGTAATAAAGTTAAAGTATTAAAAGTGGAAGAATAAAAAGTAGTAACTCCTTGTGTTGTTTGAGCAATGGAATTCCACTTGTTCATAGTATAATTTACATTTTGAACATCTTGTGGTATCTTGTCTAATGGTAAAGTGCTATTATCCGATTTATAATTTGCTTCATTTTGAGAATAATCTTTCGCTCCTTCAATCATATCTTTAAACCCAAAAAGTTCATACCACCAGTTAGCATCAGTAATACAATCTAATGAGTAACCTATTGCTGCCATATTGTAGCTACCAGTTCCGGGTATATAACCACCAAACATTGCTTGATATTCTTCGAATTTCGCTTCCTCCAATCCATCTAAATCAATATAACTAATAGGTTTATTGCCTGCATACTGGTAAGGTGTGTAGTGCGGGTACTCAAACTGCAACGGATCCACACTCACAAATCGGCACAGCCAAGCTGCGTAATATCTTGCACCGTAATAATACAAGCCTGTTTCTTCATCTCGCTCCTTTCCAACGTACTTATAACGCTTTTGGCTTACTTCGGTATCAGAACGCTCACTTCTGTATGAAGTTGTTCCAAAAGGGTGGTATTCTTCGTAAGAGATAATATCAGCGTTTTCGTCTAATTCTAAACAGGCACTTCCCAGATGGTTATCATACTGATAACGCACCGTTACAGTGTTTTGCAATGTATCGGTTTCAAGTAAAGCCACTGTTTTGGTATCGTCCATTACGTGTAAAGTAGTTCTTTCGGTATCAGGTGTACCGTTTATGGTTTTACGGTAAACCTCGTAACCGTTTAGGTAGTAGCGTTCTTCGCGTATATTACCTTTTATTACTACTTTGCGGCTGCGGTTTCCGCTATGGTCGTAGTTGTAATAAGCCACATTGCCGTTGCCTGTTTCTGCTAATTTTAGCCTATCGGCATAATCCCATTGCATTTTGGGCAAGTGAGGCATTATTGTTATATTGCCGTGGGCATCGTAGGTGTATGGGCTGTTTACACGCTCATTTAATAGCACAGCTTCCCTTTTATAGGCAATAATGAGTGGTTGGTATTTTGTACCACTTATTATACAGAGGGTTTTGGTGTTATTTGAGAGGTTGGGATAGTCCATTATTAGTTTTTCTATTTATTTTTACTCATGCTTTTTACCAATATTGGCAACTATTTTTTTTGTTTTTATAGCGTTATGGGCAGGGTATATTTCTTAATATTTAGAATTTTTGAAAAATAATTTAATAATTTTAATTACAAATATTGAGATTATAAACGACTCAAATATTACAATAAAGAAAAAAAATGATAAGGCAAATTCACTTTCAATTTTAATTGACTTTATTGTGTTTGGAAATATGCAATTTATTCTTAAAAAGCTATATTCTAATTCTTCTTCAGTTGATACAGTAGTTAAAGAGTAAATAAAAGATAAAATTGTATTTAATAATAAGCACAATTTTATCTTTTTGCTTTTTAGTATTGAAATTAAAATAGCATTTATTATTATTATTATTATTATTAATGTATCTGAAAACAAAGTGTGATCATTATAAAAATAATTTGGTGTAAATGCTATTATACCAAATATCAATACTGCTATTATTATGTTAATCTTTTTCATTAAATTAATTATCTATTAAAGGTTTTGAAAAATTTAAAGTTTTTCTAATTTCTTCAACCCATTCCATTCCAATATTACCAGGACAATGTCTCTCTGATAATATTTCTTGATGTCCACCAAAATATTCTATTCCATACTCGGATTTTAAGTATTGGGTTAATTTAAACAATGATTCAATCATTGCACTCGATGCTTCTCCACTTCCAGCAAAAAACTCAATTGACGCTTCAAGAACATTTAATCCTTCATTTTCTGTATCTAAATCTGCTAATAATACAATACCGATATTTCCAGTATTATTATTTTCAACATGTGCACCTTTTATGTCAATAGGGCGCCCCTGATAAATAATCCCATGTTTGTCAATTGCATAGTGATAAGGTATATCTGCAAATCTATTATTTTGTTCTTTAACTTGGAGTTCTTGAATTGTTAAATAGTTATCTTTATTTCCAGTATGGTGTATAGTAATTGTATTGTAATAAACTGAAAGATTTCCATTTATTTTTTCCCATTCTCTACCAAGTATAATAGGTGGAAGTGCACCCCATTTTTCTCTTGAGATTATACTGGGTATATTATCACTTTTTTTAGCAGTTATCGTAACACTATCTAATTTTACAAAACCTCCTATGCCAACCCAACCATTATCTTTTGAATATTTATACCCCCAAAAAGAATTATTCTCTCCGTTATTAATAAAATATTGCCCTTCAGAAGGATTATTTGGAAATACATTTTTCTTAACTTCCTCTCTTTTCGCTTCCTCCAACCCATCTAAATCAATATAACTAATAGGTTTATTGCCTGCATACTGGTAAGGGGTGTAGTGCGGGTACTCAAACTGCAAGGGATCCACACTCACAAACCTACACAACCAAGCTGCATAATAACGAGCTCCATAATAATAAAGCCCTGTCTCTTCATCACGTTCTTTTCCAACGTATTTGTATCTTTTTAATGAAACCTCCGTTTCTGTTCTCCCTGAGCGATATGAAGTAGTTCCAAAAGGGTGGTATTCTTCGTAGCTTATTATTTTTGCGTCTTGGTCTAATTCTAAACAAGCGGAGCCTAAGTGGTTATCGTATTGGTAACGCACCGTTACAGCGTTTTGTAAAGTATCGGTTTCAAGTAAAGCCACTGTTTTGGTATCGTCCATTACGTGTAAAGTGGTTCTCTCTGTATCAAGTATGTTATATAAACTTTCATTTAATAGCTTGCTTCTCTTATAAGCAACAGCCAGTGGCTGGTATTTATTACCACCAGCTATTGCGAAGTATTCGCTATTATTTGAGAGTTTTAGACAGCCCATTTATTATTTTTTGCTAATATTTGGTAACTATTTTTTTATGGCATTTTGGGCAGGATAGTCTCCTTTTTCAAAAGCAATAATTTTTTTGCCTTTTAATATTTCTCTACCATATTTTAAAAGCATTTTAGCGTTTTCTTTTAATGGTTTTGAAAAATCACATTGGATAGGTAATAATTGGTTGATATTATATTCAGGGTCAAAATATCTAACCAAATCTACTAGAGCAATAGAATTTTTTTCATCATTATTATCTGAAACTACATCATTTATTACGTTCGATAAATTTATAAAAATTATTTCATCACGTAAATCATACATTATTTTCACAATCAAAGGTTTATTTAAAAAATTGATTAAGATGTGACTTCCTTTTCTTTCTATAGAATCTATGGTAAATCCAAACTCATTCAATAAATAACTAAAGTCAATCTCAACTTGATGAAGAAAATTATCTTCTATTTCAAATGCTTTCATATATATTTTATTTACTTTTATTTAACAATTCTTTTTTAAAATAATTCCAAACAGTATTTTGTTCCATGCCATAATTAGAGCCTTTGTCCAATGATTTTGTAGTAAATTGGGGGTCTAATCCAATATCCAATACAGAATAACCTTGTCCTAGTTTCTCTTTTATCCAATTGTAATTATTTTTCATATTATCCTCAAGAGAAAGATTTTTATTCCAACCCGACCATACTTCGGCATTAAGTTCTTTAGCCACCTTATTTACTCTATCTACTTGACTACGACCAATTACTATCACTTTGTTTGGATCTCCCTGTCCATAAAAAGAAAGCCCATGAGTTTTAACATTTGTTGCATCAAGTGTTTTTATTATATTATCACTGTATTTTAGAGTTCCTTTAATTATTCCATTTTTAAAAATGTACTTTGTATATTTAAAAGCTTCTCCTATACCAATTGCAGAAGCAAAACTTAAGGACGCATAAGAGTATTTGCCCTCTGCGGCATACCATAACCCATTTAATGCATCCATTGGTTCTCCAAGTATTGGTACAGAACCTAAAATATCAAGTCCTAAATGTCCTGTTTCACTTATTGTGCCATATGCTTGTTCAACTCCCTTTGATAATTGTTGTTGTCTTAGTATTTTTTTTGTTTTCTCTGGTACATTTGCCTCTTCATTTTCATAGGAAGCTGTTTTTGTCTTTGATTCAATAATATTTTTGCATCCTTCCCTTCCTTTATTTTTAATATCTTCCCACCATAATGAAATTTTTATCATTTGCATTTCTATCATAAAATATGGTTCCAATCCATCAATATCAATTGCAATTATTGGCTGGTTACCTGCGTACTGGTAAGGTGTGTAGTGTGGGTACTCAAACTGCAAGGGGTCTACACTCACAAACCGGCAAAGCCATGCAGCGTAATACCTTGCTCCGTAGTAGTACAAACCTGTTTCTTCGTCTCGTTCTTTGCCTACATACTTATATCTTTTTAAAGAAACATCTACTTCGTTTCTACCGCTACGGTAGCTTGTTGTACCAAAGGGATGGTATTCTTCGTAGGAGATTATTTTTGCGTTTTCGTCTAATTCTAAGCAGGCACTGCCTAAGTGGTTATCGTATTGGTAACGCACCGTTACAGCGTTTTGTAAAGTATCTGTTTCTATTAATGCTACTGTTTTAGTATCGTCCATTACGTGTAAAGTAGTTCTTTCGGTATCAGGTGTACTGTTTATGGTTTTACGGTAAACCTCGTAACCGTTTAGGTAGTAGCGTTCTTCGCGTATATTACCTTTTATTACTACTTTGCGGCTGCGGTTTCCGCTATGGTCGTAGTTGTAATAAGCTACATTGCCGTTGCCAATTTCTGTATATTTTAACCTATCGGCAAAATCCCATTTCATGGTGGGTAAATGAGGCATACTTAGGATATTGCCGTGGGCATCGTAAGTGTAATCATCGTTTGTTTGGTTTTCTATATGCTTTAGCAAGCGGTTAGTAGCGGTATCGTAATAATATTTTCTAGCCCAACCACTATTGCTTAGGCTTTGCAACTCTGTAATATTCCCAATTTCATCATACGTATATTGTTGGGTGTAGTTTTGCATATCAGCACCCGAAGGTACGGGTATATCGTTGGCAAAATCGTTGTTATCGGGCATATTTAATGCTCTTAGCTCTCTGCCTTCTGCTTTGGTTAAGCGGTAGAGGGCATCGTATTGGTATTTGCCGGTGGGTTGTATTACGGTGTTGTTAAAGTAATGGATTTGCTGGGCAAGGTCGGTTTGTTGTACTATATTGCCTACGGCATCGTAGGTATAGTTTATATCTTGCAGTATGTCTTGTCCTGTATTGCGGGTAGTAAGCAATCGGGTTAAGCGGAAAGTTAAGCTGTCGTACTCGTATTTGGTTTTGCTGCCATTGCCGTAATAAATCTCGGTTCGCTGCCCTTTTTCGTTGTAATTAATGTTTCCTATATAACTATTACTATCTACACTAACAGTTTCTAATAAAGCTGCTTTGTTGTAAATATAGGCTATCTGGCTTCCATCGGGTTGGGTAAGTAGTATCGGGCGGTTTAGGGCATCGTATTGGGTTTGCTGGGTAAATAATTCGTTTATCAATGAGGGATTTTGGTTCCAATCAATATCGTTTTGGTAGTTGTCGCAATATTGCTTAGTTGTTTGCAGTGGGTTGCCTTTAAAGTCGTATTCAACTATTTGGGTTTTGCCCGATGGGTCGTAAATATATTCTATTTGTCCGATATTGTACAAATCGGGATTGTTACCATCATTATTGGTACCATAAGCAATTTTTTCAATGAGTATTTCAGTATTATCTATTGTAGCATATTTCTCTATAGGGCGTTGCAATGGGTCGTAGGTATTGCGGAAGGCATGTTCTCTATTGTCCCAAGCTCTTACGGGCTTGCCTGCCACGTCTGCAAGCATCCACCGTTTGCCGGAATCAATATTTTGGGTAAATAGGGGTTGCTTAAATCCATAAATATGATGGGTCATTGGTCTGCCTTTGGCATCGGTAACTGTAAGTGGTCGTCCGCTTATATCGAGCTTGTTGTGTACGTGGTATTTGCCATCAATACCATTATCGTCTTCAATAATAAATGGGCGTGCCAGGGTATCAAAATATTGTGTTTGTGGTGTGTTGGCGTGTTGTGAGGTTAGCCATGCTGCTCTTTCGCGGCTGTCGGATGGTTCGCTGCCAAGGGGGTCGGGCGAGTTTCTATCGGCATACCATTGGCTATCTGTTACGGTATCGTTTTGGTCGTATTGTTTTTGTAGCCAAGGGGTAAATTCTACTTTTGCAAGGGTGCCATCGGGATAATGGGTACTTATATTACGTCCTAAAGGGTCGTAGTGCATAATAGGGGTTACGCCGTATTGGCAAAGTTCTGCTTCGCTTTCGTATTTGTAGGTGTCGCTAAACCAAGGTTCGTATTGTTTTACTACTTGTCCTTTGTTGTTCAGTATGGTTCGTCCGGTGGCTGTCCAGCGGTTGGTGCAATATATTTGTGTAGGTATTCCGTTATGCATTATCCATGCATCACCGTCTTCGGCTTGTACTTTGGTTTGTATTTCTTGCCCTAAGCCATTGGTGTATGTAATGCTTTGTAACCAATTTGTATTGGTGTCGGCATGGGTTTCGCGGCTTGCAATGTGGGAATAAACGGGTGATTGGTTGTCTTTCCAGTTGTGTAAATCGTATTTGTAAGCAATGGTAGGGTATTCCAGCGTGTCGCCTTCGCCATTTTTGCCTGCTATTGCCAAGGCGTTTACCATACCGAGTATATCAAATGCAACCAATTGCATATTGCCGTTGGGGTCGGTAATTTTATTGGGTTGCAGCAATCGGTAATCGTTTTCTACATTGGTTTGGTATCCTAATGTGTCTTCAATTGTAGTTAACAGCAAATTGTAGGTGTCGTAATAGAGTATTGTTTTTTCACCAAAGGAATCTATTACTTGATAGGGTAAATAGAAAGCATCGGGGTTAAAATACTGAATTTCGGAGGGTATCCACCATGTATCGTTTTCTTGTATGTATTTTCCTTCGTTTAGCAAAATATTGCTTGTAATTTTTTCTCCATCAACATTAATTGTATCTATTAAAGCTTGTGTAAGCTCAAGGCTTTGCTTTTGATAGGGCAATGCTTGTGGGCTAATATCGCCTAAGTGCATAGCATCGCTTAAACTATCATTCCAAAAAAAGGTGCGGTCGTGTTGTATGTTGCGTTTTTGTATGCTGGTGGTAGCAGCAGTAGCAAAATCTATTTCTGTTGCATTGGTGCAATCATTAAATAAATCTGTTATTTCAAACTTTGTGTTGTTATAACTAATGCCTGTAACTTCAAAAACTTTGGTTTGATAATTAACGCCTATTAATCGGGTGTTGTTATCTATTGTAAACAAAAAATCGTTTTCGTTGTAAATAATATGTAATTCTCCTTGCTCGGGCAGGTCTTGTGGCACAACTCTACGTGGATAAGCCACTTGTGCCGATTTAAGCACATTGCCGTACTCATCGGTTTGCAATACGAGGCTGTGCATAATGCGTGGGTCGTCAATAATGCGTTCGTAATGGTAGGCAATGGTTTCGGCTTCGGCTACAAGGAATACAGCGTGTGGGTTTGTTCCCTTACTTTGCAAGAGCTTAATATTGTACGATTTTTCTTCAACTGTGTAAGGAATAGTTTCAAATTCGGTGGCATCTTGTGCATATACTTCTTTGCGTAATGCACTGCCACGTAAGGCACGGCAGGCTTCGCGTTCTTCTATTGCCGAAAGGGCTGTGGGTAGTATGGTATCGGGCAATAACCATGCATCGGTATCTTGGCTAAAATACTCGCTTGCGTATTGGATACTTATTTCTTCTCTATTCTTAAAAAATCCGGTATGAAACCATGTTTTGGTATAGACGGGTGGTACATATAATTCATCATCGCCAAATTGATTAATATCGTATTGCTCTGCATCCCATTGTTCAACCATTCCAAAGCCACGAAACTCGCGTTCGGCGTTATCGTAATAGCCGTGATGATAAGCATAAGTGTTTATAAATTTATTGCTTGCTACTTCATCTATTATTTCAACTTTTTCTAATACATGTACCGGAAATGGCAATTTTGTTATCCATGGCTTGCCTGCTAATTTGTCTCTCAGGTAAAACTTGGTAGATGGGGCATATTGCAAATTGGTAATACCGCCCATGCCATTATCAATATTGGTAAGCAAATAGGGTTTAATGCCCGATGTAAGCTCAATGTATTGCATGCGGTAGGGCTTGGCGGGCAATGCGGTACTCCACACCAAACAGCTTGTGCCATTACCCAACAAATCAACTACTTCTACATTGTCGGTTTTGGAGGTTAAAGGGAAGTAAGGTATTTCAATGGCTTGGCTCCAGCCGTTGCCTGCTTGGTTTTTCCAATATCGTGTTGATGTGCTGCTTAAATAAATAATATCGGTAGAGCCGGTGCCGTCCACATCGGCTAATCGTAATTGTGATGGGTTAAACAAATCGGGATGGTCGAAGTGTGGTGCATCTTTCATTGTTACCTTTTCGCCAAAGCGTCCGTAGCCTAAGTTTGACCAATAACATACAGAACCATTAGTAATACGAACAATATCAACTAAGCCATCGCCGGACATATCGCTTAAAAATATCCTGCGTGCCGAGTCGGAAAAAACCACAGCGGGACCTTTTTCTTCATTATTACCGCACACTACTCGGCGATAATTATTGCTGTATCCTTTTTTGCCTTCCGAAAAATAGATTTCAAAATGGCTGCCTTTGCTGATAATAATATCGGCTAAGCCATCGCCGGTTAAATCAATAAGTTTTACGTTGGGGTCGCCCAAATTAATATTGGGATATTGGGCAAAGGCTGTAAATGGCTCCCATTTTTGGTGGTCATCGCGGCTATAATAGCCATTTATACCGGGTGCATTTATAATCAATTCGGGCAAACCATCGCTATCCACATCGCCTAAGTGATAGTTTGATTGTTTGTTGCGTATGGCAGCAGGTTTTTGCATTTCGGTAGTAATATTGCCTAATACCAATTGTTCGGTTGTAATACCCATCGGTATAGCATCATAATAGTTTTTATCGCCATAGTTGGGGGTAAAATACCAAGCATTGTTGTCTTGATTTAGTATGCCACTTATTCCTTCGCTATACAAATCAGCCCATTGGTAATTATTGCCATCAATGCTGCCGGCTAAATTTTTAAGCATAGCAGGCTCTACTTTATGAATGCTGTTGCCCATTGTTGCTTGCGAATAATTAAATTTAAGTGCAGGCATTTCGGCAAAATCACCATTATTATAACTAAGATGTTTAACGGATTTTAATAATGTGAGGTATTCGTTGTTTTCAAAATCTAAATTGGTTGATTTTACAAGAACAGGGGACGATGTACCCAATTCATCAAATTGATGAAACATTAGTATTCTACGGCATAAGCGATAGGTTCTTATCTCAAAACCTGCTCTGAAACTCGAAAACGGGTCTAATCGACTCAACCATTTATTGGTTAATGGTGGATTTAATTCAGGAAAAGAAACATCGTGTTGTTCGCCGTAATCAAAAGCTAAATAAAAATGCCAATTGGTTGTATAATTAGTAATTTCAGGGTTAAACATAACGGTATTGCCATATTTTACCTGTTTTAAATATAAATTAGTAAAGCATTTTTGAGAAGATAAACGGTTGGTTTCGTAAACGTTATTGGTTATAGTTGAATCTTCTTTTTTATATTCAAATTCAATAAGATTGCCCTTTGCGTCCCAGCTTTTCTCAATTAACCACGAAAATATTTTTTTCTCGTCTTCGGGGTCATATATTCTTGCTAATGGGTTTGCACCGTAAATTGTGGTAATATTGTCTTTTGATATGCTTCGCCAATGACTGATACCGTTGATTGTATTGTACCAGCGTTCGATAAGTGCAAACAAGCCTTCGGTACGTGGACGGTAAGCGTAAATAATATAATCGGTTTCGTTGCGAGCAACGCGGTTGCCTGTGGCTTCATCTAAAATAGGCACTAAATCTTCGGCTCCCGAAATAATAAATACATCGCTTTCGTGCAAAGGATCATCGTTATATTGAGGAATTCCTTTGTCGGTTTTGCGGCTAATAGATGGTATGCCTATATTCCAGCCTAAGCCATAAGGGCTGTTGCCACTCCCCGAATCGTAACCCAACGCAAGTTGCGGTGTAAAACCGCCTCTGCCTTGGCTAATGGTTAAAGGAACGGTAAAAGAGCCTGTGCCTGTAACAGGATTTGCTTCAAATTTCTCGCCCATACCGTGTATGGCTCCGCCACCCTTAGGCAGATTTACAAAAGACTGTTTACCGCTTGGAGCTGCTTCGTTTTGTGGTGCATTGCCACCCGATTGTTCAGTTGTATATTTAGTAGTTTGCTTGGAAGGCAAACTTTTAGCGTTTTTATTTTCTTTTTGTTCTTTCATAATTGTCTTAAACAAAATTAGTATTTTTTTTATTATATTACATAAAATTCACAAGCTCTTTTTTGTTTGCCACTAATTTCCACTAATAAATCTGTGCTTTCGGTCTTTCGACTTCTGACTTCCGACTTTCGACTTCTTTACCACAGAGGCACTAAGTTCACGGAGGCACACAGAGTTTAAGTTTGTTTCTCAGTGTTTCTTAGTGCTCTCCGTGCCTCCGTGTTTTTTTACCACAGAGACACGGAGTTCACAGAGGTTTATAATTTATTTTTTAATCTGTATAATTATAAATAAATCATCAAGTTTAGCTAATTCTGCTGGACTTATAGGAGTAGTATTAGTAATAAGCTGTAGTTTCCAAATCCCAACAGATAAACCTGTGCATGCTACAGTAGGATATATATTTGAAGATGGTGTTAAACCGGTACCCGATAATGATGTATCTACAGGACGTTGGTATTTCAACTTATTTGCCCAATTATCTAAAGGTTTTTTTAATGATGGTATTACTATAAACGAATTAAGTGTTTTCACATTATTAAATTTAGCATAATAAGGCAAATGCTCATCTTTAATATTAAACTCTAAAATGTGGTTTGTGTTTTGAATAAAACTATTCCATTCCGTTGGGAAATCATGTTTTAAGCTGAACAACATTAAGCCATTATTTTCCAGTATGCTTATTAATGCTGCTTTAGCTGCTGTGCCAAGCATATCACCACCTTCGCGTGCTGTATAATTTATATGAATAATTAAATCGGAGATTGAAGCAAAATCAAATTGGTTGCTATCCTTTGGCAACGATATTTTCCACTCACTAATTGCACCGGCACCTTCAAACGGTAAATAACGCTCGTCGTTAAAGTTTAATTCAAATAATCCTGCATCGTTTTGTCCATGGCTGGTAGCTATAGATTGTGTAACACCCATTTTTTCTATAAAACGATTGTCTTCACTCTCAGTAATTTTAGTATAACTACCATCTTTTAGCAACGAATTTATTCTCATTTCGCTCTTTAACAACGAAAGTGTACAATTTACATTGGTATATGGACCTGCTACATTCGGAATATTAATAGATACCGATTTAATACGACGCATATAATGCCCCGTATAATCCATATTAAACAACCATTCGGGCAGGTTAATAAATGATTCTCCTTTGGTAACAATATCAATTAATTTATCAGGGAACATTTGAGCCAACGAAATATGTTTACTTAGTTCGTATTCTCTGCTGTTTTGGTCAATATAAGCTGCATCTAAGCGGTGCAAATCGTTCATTAGCAAATCACCGGCTAATAAGCCTTTCTTTAAGCTATCCCAATAACCGAAATTAATAAATTGACTGCTATCATTAATGCCCAATTCGTAGCGGTAGCATTTTTCGGCTTTTTTAGCCATTTCGTAAGCCAACTGATAGGATTGGAAATAAATATTGGAAATTTGGCTTAGCATCCAGTTGTAAAGTTGCTCGTTAGAAAACTTCGATTTGTAGTATTCGTCCGAAGTTTTAGCCTGTTCGATTTGTAAATCCTGATTTTCTAATTCTTTTTCTGATATTTGTTGTCTGATTTCGGCTGCCAATATTTGCTTATTAATTTGCTCCATTTCCATTTCAGCCATTTTTGCCTGGAAATCCCATTCTTCTCTTCTTCTTTGATATTGTGCTTTGGTGGTTAAAAGAGAAGCATTTTTATCTAAAGCTCTTGCAATGGTTGATAATACCGTCATTGCATTTTGAACGGATGTTCCTAATTTGGTTCCTCCCGAAGGAACAGTTGAAAGAAAAGGTGATCCAAAAGTTCCAGCACCACCTAAATGTAAATCTGGAATTATTGCTAACATTGAAGCTAATGTATAACCTCCTGCTATAGAATATTCAATAATAGCTGATGCATTATTTAAGTTAAGTGATGCTGTTTCAAGACTATTTAAATTATTGTCAATTAAATTTTGATAATAATTTTTCCTTTCTTCGGTAAGCAGCATAGTTTTTTCTAAACTGGCAACTGATTCTGTAGCTTCCTGTATTTGCAATTTACGAACTTGTTTTACGGCATTCAACACATTAATTTCTTGCACAGAACGCAGAATTGTTAATCCTTCAGCATCTTTTTTCTCGATGGTAGCCAATAATTTTTCGCCCAATTGTTTTACTTCGCTACAGAATTCTACCGCTTTTTGCAACATTACCCTAAAGCGATAATTTGGATGTGGTACTGCCATATCGTCTAATACACTGCCGAAATCTAAACCGGCTGCTGCTGCTCTTACCAATAATGCAGGATCAATAGGTGGTTCAAATAAAGGCAATTGTCGTACAATACCTTTAATATTCATACAATGTCTGATTTTGTACAAGCGGTCTTCTACCAAATCCCAATAGCCTAATAATATATCATTAGCAGGAATACAGAAATTTTTGGCATCAATTCGTGGCAGCATTTGTTCTTCCGATGTATAAACAGGTAAATTTGTTTCTCGAAAATGTGTACTATTCTGTTTTAATGCTGTTGAAACTGCGGGTTCATTAATGGAGTAAGTACTTGTGTTAGATTTTTCTGGAGAGATATTTGAATAAGTAGTCTCACGTGCAGAATTAACCATGCTTTTTTGAGCTAACATATTTCGATTGCCAGCTTGCAACTTTTCAACGCTTTGTTTATAATCGTATTTAAAAGTTTTATCAAAAAATGAGATAAAATCATCATAATCATCTCTTATATCGAGATATGTTTTTTCGTCAAGTGTAAGCAAAGGATGTTTTACAGGCTTAGGTCCTAAAATTTCGTAAGCCAATACGTACAACATTGTAGCTTCGTTGATAGATTCGATGGTATCGCGTTTAAATAGTTGGTCGCCCCAAGCTATTAAATTATCAATGTATTTCATAACCACAGTACGTTGGTATGCCACCGGACGATACCTTGCTATTAAATGCGGTTTAAATGGATCGTTTAACCATGCAGTAACTTGGTCTTTATAAATATCAATATTTCTTAAAATATTTCCGATATTATCTGCTTTAATTTCATTATCGCTTATTTCAAAAAATGGCTTGGTAATCCAAAACTTTTGGGGTACATTATTTCCATTTACTTCATCGGAAATATTGGTTGCATTTGTAGGATTAAATATATAATGAAACCATTGCATAGCCTCTTCAAACTTTTGGTTTTGGCTTAGCTTGCAGGCAATATATAAAGGTGCATGGAAAAACAACTCCCAATTATATACCGCATAAGCACTCCCAAACGAAAAATCTACAAATTCGTTTAAAGGAGTATTTCCTATATTTTTATTATGATTATTATCAAGATATTTAGTATCAAGTAAGGCACTATTAGTTTGAGGTGTGCCATTTTCATCACTACTCCAAGTTTGAGGGCTATATTCTGTATTAAAATTAAACCATGAATTTCTAGGTAATTTATTTTGTGGATTAACTTGTATATCTCTATTTAAAAGCCCTTCTATGCCACTTCTATTTAATTCTCTGTTAAATAAATTTGTAAAAGGATGATAAAATGGTGAAAAATTATATGTTATTCCACTACTTTGCCTATTAGGTTTTACAAAAAATGCCCTGCGTGAATCCTGATAGAAAAACGGATGACTCTTATGTGATTCATAAACATTATTAAAAATATTATCCGAGTCTTTCTGTAAATCCATCACAAAGTTTGGGTCTGTATTTTTTGTATGTAACATTGGTTTCGGATAAGGCCAGTAAAACAGACAAACTAAATTTTCATTAGCACTATTTTTTTCTATAAAATGAATCCTATTTGCTAAAATACTCATGGCGTAAAACCAGTATGGTCGAATATTATTATTTTTTTCTGGTATTAATGAATTATCTAAGCCTTTAGTAACAATTTTAAATGGATGCTCCTTGTTTTCGGGGTGCGCGTCTGAATATTTAAATTCAGATTCATTGAATGAATAATATCCCCATTTTCCATCGTGTTCAGTTGTAAAATCAATAAATGATGTTTTAACTAAATGCACATCTCCATTAAATAAAAATTGTGCCGTTTCATGCATCCCTGTGAACAAATGATTATAGTATATAGTTCCAATGTCTTGTTTTTTGGTATTTTTGCCTATCGATCCATTATTTACAGTTAAAAAGAAATTTAACTCATTATTCTTACTATTATATGTTGATACCAATGAGAAACTGCTTGAAGGAAGATGCCCCCATTCAAAATGTTTTCTCTTTGATTGTTTTGCAGGTGTCCATCCTTTTTTCTTTAATACACTCCATGCAATCTGCACCTCCATGTATTCTATTGGATTTGCTTTATTTGGTTCTTCAGCTCGTGTATCTTTTTTAGCTTTTTCGTTCGCTACCAACCAAAAAATATGCAACTTACGGTTATACACTACGGGTAGTACCAATTCGCCTTTAATATCTAAGTCCATCTTTTCCCATGCACTCCATACATTGGTATTACCATCGTATTTACGGTAATAGTATAAGTGTGGGTTGGTGCGGGTACGCCCTATTACATGCATGGTATTTACTCTATCGGCAGCATCTACTTCGTGGTAAATTCCGTTTACTTCAATATCGGCTACTTCGTGTAGTTTTTGCAAATAGTTACTAAAAACTTCTTCGGCATAATCGGCAGTAATATCGTTTTGGTTTAGTTCGTTTTCCAAATCAACAAAGAAAGGGGTTTTATCATCACGCAATTCGGGTTCTATCCAGTTTTCGGGGTATAAAAATACCTTGCGGTTGGCTTCCCAGATTCGGTAATTTTTCATCCATTTCCATTGCTTCCAAGCTGAGTCTTTGTTTGTTTTTACATCAGGTTCTAAGTTCAGCAAACAGCGCTGTACAAATAACTGTACGGAGCTCATCGCCATTTTAATACGCGATGTAAACTGGCAGGCACTCATTTCGGTATCAATCAAAAAATAGCCGTACAAATCGTTGGTATCGTACCATTTTTCAGGTCTCGTAGAACCAAGTCGTTGGGAATCTTCAATTAAGTAAGCCGAAAGTGCATGGCATTTCTTTTCTCTTATTGCTTTTTGCATCGGAGGCAATTCGGCAAGCCATTGGTCGTAAGAATACTTGGATTTTAACACAGAGGTTATTCGTTCTGCAACGGCTTCCTCTTCGGTTTCGGTTCTATTAGCCCATTTAATTACTGTAGCTGCATCGATTCCGGCAAGGTTTATAACATTAAAACAATTTTCAATTTTTTCGTAGGTTTCAGGTAAATTTAAAGTTGTTCTTATTCCACTATCTTTATATGCAATTAATAACTTCGTGCAAATCTCTTTTAAATCAACTAAATTCCAACCGGTTATTTTGGATAAAGATGTAATCACAAAAAGCTGCGTAGCATCATATACGGTTGAATTATTTGCACTAATATCAAAAATAGAAATATTGTTTATAGTGCCACCATATTTATTCTTTACATCTAATAGCTTCTTAAATTTAAGCAAATTTGAAACTTTGTATATTATTCCTGTTGTGTCACCGGATATAGTTTGAGTTGTTTTCCAAGGCAAATAATCTAAACGGTCTTGGTTTATAGCAAGCCATTGCAAGTCTTCTTCCGATATTTTAAATTTATTTATCAGCGTGCACGATTTATGTATTAGTATCAAGCTTCTGTATATATCTTTAAAATTTGTAAAGATTATTAGTGTCGAATAAGCACCATTATCTCCTTTTGCAAATAAATTTCCATCAGAAAAGCATGAGTATAAATTTTTTGTAGCGGCATCGTTAGAATTTTTAAAAGAGATTTTTCCCAGCAATAAATCAGCCACATTCCTACTAATACCAAAAATCTCGGCTATTTGTTTATTCAAATAATAATTAAATAAAAACTTGAATGTAGCTTTGTATCTGTCAATTGCTGTAAATGTTGGATTATGCGGTGTACGTAAGCTTTCAATCAGTTCTACAGTTTTACTATTTAACGAACCAAAATATTTTTCAATAAATTTAATATTTTTATCTCTATCGGCTGAGCTTTCTAAAATACCGTTTTCAATAATTTTAATGGTGGTATCAATTACAGTTTGATTACTAAATATATCTTGTTCTCCTAAATATTTAATAGCAAAATGTTTTAGTAATGATTTTAAAAGATAGTTCCATT
>CAYTJB010000017.1:17605-22343 GCA_964437995.1 uncultured Bacteroides sp.
CTGATGATGAAAAATTATGCTTGTATAAATCACAAATATAGTTCCATTTTTCTAGTTCTGTTGGTGGTGTAGATTGTTTAAAAAACAACTTTGCAGCCGCTAAATCCTTTATAAAAGGGTTTAAATATTTAGTAACGCATTCATCAATGTCAGTTGCAGGTAAGGTATTCTTAATTAATTGTTCAACTTTAGCAACATTAGAAGTATTAATTGAGTTATCAGCATTAATAAACAAAGGGAATCTACTTAATAAGCTTTTTATTAAAATGGTATTGTCGAGTACTAATTTATCTGTTAACTCAAAAACAGGAGCTAATGTTTCTCTTAATTTCTTAATAGCATCATTATAAAAAGAATTTGGTTGAGCCAAAGCAGGCAAATTGGTTGGTATGGCAGAAAAATCAGCATTATACAAATAATAAGTCAGATAATTCAAATCGTCGGTATTTAAGCCGGCTTTTTTTATCTCATTATATAAATTTATAAATTCAAATGTTTTATTAACAGATTGAAATGGAGTTAATTGAGCAGTAGTATCCGTTTTAAGTAAATCAAATAATTTAATAAAATCGGAAATAGATAGTTTTAGTTGTTTTGCTATTATAACATTTCTATAAATAAAGCTTAAATTTTCTATTTTCAAATCTTTATTTGCTGTAGATTTAAAAAGGTTATCTAACAATAATACATAATCGCTTTCGCTTATTGAAAAGGCTGCTGTAATTACGTTTTTAATAAATGTATTTAATTCAGTATTAATATTATCATAAATAAGAAAATAAGAATTTGCAATTTTTGGCAAATTTTTAGTAGTTGAATCAATATTAAATATATCAAAACCTTTTAAAGTTGAATTTACTTGAATATCTGAATTTACAATTTTCTTTAAATTGTTATTTAAGAACAAACGATTATACAGTGCAACTTCGCTTTTATTGTTTACTTTTCTTGTTTCCGTATTTATGGGGTTATATATGGCTAAAAGATTTTCAAAAGAAAGATTTAATAGTTTCTTTAGCTCATCAAATTTCTTTAAGTTTATTAAAAATTGAGCATCTAGTAACACAAGTGCTGCGATTTCACCATAAATTCCTTTTTTGCTCAATAATAAATCCAACTCCCACATTTTATATCCAGATTTACGCCATAAGCGGATAAAGCGATGGGTTTTGTCCAAAGTAGCTGCATTGTTGAATGTAATTACTTTATCATCGCAACTGCAAGAATCATTATCAAGATTTATGGTTATACCTAACCATTTTACATCTTTTAATTCTAATACTTCATTGCAATTTAAGCCTGTATCTCTTAAAAAATCGGATACGGCAATTTTGAAATCAATAGTAACATTTGTCCAAATATTATTATTTGGATATAAGGTTCCTGTTGGATTAGTAATAATAATATTTTTCTCAACTGTAGTTAAACCAAAATACTCAGCCGCAATATCAATATCAGCACCTTTAAAAGCCTCCATTAATTCGTAACGCTTAATGCCCATTTTGGCTAAGTAAGTTTTCGATTCTTCCTGCCATAAATTAAAAGAAGAATTCATTGGGTAGCTTGCTGTTCTTAATACGCTATAAGCTCCTTTATTAACATGTTCGGGCATTGCCTTTAATTCTTCGGCAGTAAGTGTAGTTTGATTCGCAGTAGGTGGGTTTTGAGGAGCAATATTTTCTTCCAAAATTTCGCATGCCAAATCAATGTATGGCATTGGGGTATCAGCATTTTGGCAATTTAGCTTAATGGCTTCTATATCACCTCTTCTATTTGGAGCAGTAAGCACATCTTCAGCCGATATATTAGGCAATTCAGAACGTTTAGATTCTAAAAAGGTTAATACATCCGCTAAATAAGCCGATGGGCTGTAAACCGATTGGCAATGCTGGCAATCGCAATAATCTGTTGAGCCAAATAATGTAGCAATATTAGGAAATTCTGCAATTAATTCTCTTATTAGTTCTTCACTGCTTGTTGGAGTTGTATCTCCCCTTAGCTTATCAAGTTTTTCTTTTGTTAAAGTAGATATAGCTAATGGGTCAATTTGATTAAAATTGCTGTTAATATTGCTAAAAGCGGCAAGTGCATTGGCATATCTTGCGGTTGTCATGCTGTATAGCATATCTACTTCTTCGTCAGAAATATTCCTTATCGATAATTTTTCTTTTAAATTATCCTTGCCTAATAAATAAATTTGCTTAACACTGTGTATTTTTTCATTAATCAACGCTCCTGCAGTAGCCGGCGTGGGCGACATCCGATATGCCTGTTGGATAATTTTAAAATCTTTCTTTAAATCTTCTTCAGGAATTTCATTAGCATCGTGTGTTAAAATATCAATATTATTTTCTTTATTTTTTATATATTCTTTTAAGGCATTATAGTTTGTAGCACTAATAAACCCTAAAGCCCTACAATCATCATCGTTTAATATATCGCTTGTTTTACATAGTTTCTCAATATGGGTAAAATAAGATTCTACAGGATATAATTTTTGAATATTGAGCGATATATCTTTAAGGTAGGAATCTTTGCTTTCAAATTCTTCAGGAAAAGAAGTTATTAGTTTGCTCAAATCATTTTTTGTATAATCTGAAAGTTTTTTTGTGGTTCCAATGTTGGTTTTAATTGCATTGATTGTATCTGCATGGTTTTGTGTAATACCGGCTAATTCAAATTGTGATATATCAATACCGTTCAATGTGCCATTTGCTTTTACTGCATTTTTCAACGCAATAATATCGCCATTGTTCTCGGTAAAAAGTTTAGCAATTTTTAATTTATCAGCCTCAGTTACTACACCTACAAACTTAGACCCTATTTGACTATACGATGGATCATCACCTACCAATAAAGGTTTTTTTAAGATGTAATCATTATGTACAGCAAAAATATCACCATAATATTCAGTGTAATCTTTTTCAGTGATAGGGTAAATTGGAATATAATGGAGTTTTTTTGCTGTTTCTATCACAGCATTAAACAATCCAATATAATTACTGTCTTCATCTTTAACAACATCATACAATAACACAATACCGGTACGAGCAGTTTCTTCTAATTTGGTAAAATGTGCTGTCAAAAATAAAACCAATTCCTCTCCATTCAGGTCAGTTTCGGGCAATAGATTTGTCTGTATATTTGCAGGATAGTTTTGGTAGAGAAAAGCAAAAAACAATTCAGCAGGAATACCGAAACTATTAAGGTCATTATAACGACTAATCTTATTAGCTAATAAAAACTTTACAATACTGTCGGTTGTATTGCCGCTTATTTTTGAAATATAAATAATATCTTCAACAATAGTATTTGGAACATCACCAATATCTCCACCTATAATATACCTTAATAATGTTGAATTTGTTTCTAAAATATCATTTTTTATATCATCATAAACAGATGTTCCTTGATAGATTAATTGATCAGAAGAAAAATCAACAACAATATCCTCGCCCATTTTTTCAACAAATATTGCTTTAGAAACAGGTATTTCTTCATTATTTTTATATACTTTTACAATTATTTGAAAAACTCCGGATTTTGTTCTTCTTACGTTGCTATTTAAAAATGGGAAAAATACACAGTAAGAGCCATCGTTAAAAGAAATGCTTTGCCCAATTTCATTGTCATTATCTTTATCCTTTACAAAAACTCTTAGAGACACGCCTTCTAAGGGTGTGCCTGCAATATCTCTTACTGTACCTAATACTTTATTGTACTTGGAAAGTCTTAAATTTATCTCTTCAATGGTGCTAAAATCAACCCTTCCTGTTCCGATTAGTCTGTTTTCTTCCTGAAAAGCAATTAAAGCATTTCGAGTGCTATCTCCAAATATTCTCTCTCTGATTTCATAAGAAGCAATAAGACTTGAATTGTTGTAAAACAATAAAAGAGCTTCCTGTAGTTGGAAGACATGTTCTTGGTTTTGACTTGAAAAGTCGCTTGTAATAAAATGTGACCTCATAATGTTATTGTGTTTATAAATTATTTTTTTATACATTTATTATATCGTAAATATTTGAAAATTATTGTTTAAAATTATATTATTTTTAATATTTATTTTATTAAAATACTTTAAATGCTCAAAGGTCAAGGTAGTTATACCAAAGTGAAATAGTAATTAGTCTAATAATGGGAAAGGGTTCACGGTAACTGGTTCACGGTGCATGGTAAAGACCGACCTAATCAAAAAAGCGTTAAGAAAAAACAAACATTTTACGTTTAAAGCGAGGCAAACAAATGGTAACCGGTAAATGGTGCAAGGTAAATGGTAAACGAAAAAAATAAAACCACAAAAATCCTCGATCCCTCCCCTCTTAGGGGAGGTTAGGAGGGGTGCAGTCTTGATTTTTTGGTTACTTTTTACTCGTTATCGTGTTTTTTATATATTTGTACTACTCGCTATCGTGTATCTTTATTATTTTGTGCTCGTTTTGCTTCGCAAGTCGTTCTTCCCTTTGGTCAGGTGTATCAAGACAAAAAGTAAAGGGATAAGTATTTATTGGATTATTATATAATTCATTTTGGTATTATTTAATGTATGCTATTTGTATTTTGCTAACTTTGTCAAAGTTTTAAAACTTTGACAAAGTTAAAACCCAACAACTTAAATTATTCATTGCGGAAATAAGGATAAAAAAAACTATACTTTTCCCTTGCTATTGATTGTTTAATGCGCTAATTTTTTATCTTTAAAATCAAAAATTATTATTTGATAAACAAATTTATTTTTACG
>CAYTJB010000018.1:0-2478 GCA_964437995.1 uncultured Bacteroides sp.
AAAGGATAAGCTGTTTTTTAAAAATAGTACAATAAATAAAGGTTGTTGTAATGTGAAAGTAAAACGCAATCGCCTTATCAAAACTTTAAGTCGTTATTCTAACTTAAAACCAATTTCTTTATAATCATTAAAAGATTTTGCAAAATCTGCTGCATCGATGCTTGTATTTCTTGCAAAAAGATTGATTAGTTTTTTTTCTTCGGCATCAAAAACTTGCACTATTAATTTACATTTGCCTTTGTGCTTCTTAATACTTTTTTTTAGAGATTCAATAAAATTGGTTGTTATTTCTGTTAAAGGAACACGCATAGTAACTTTATTGGTGTATTTTTCAATAACCTCAACCAATAATGTAATATGATTGATTTTAATTTCAAACTGGTCGTCTGAATTGTATCTGTTTTTGATGGTGGCTTTTACAAAAACCGAAGCTCCTTCAATCAAAAAATGTTTAAATTTTAGATAATCGTCCGAAAAAAGAGCCAAATTATACGACCCATTGTAATCTTCAATGGTAAAAGAACCCATTGGTTTTCCTGTTTTTGTAGTTCGGTGCGAAACCGAAGAAATAATTCCAGCAAATCGTAAATCGCGACCACGTAAGGTTTTTAAATCTTCGTTCAGTTGTTCGATTTCTATATTACAAAAGTTTTGCAATTCGAGTTTAAAATCGTCTAACGGATGCCCCGAAAGGTAAAATCCGGCAATTTCTTTCTCTTTTTTCAATTGTTCAACCCTTGACCATTGGGCTACTTCTGGCATTGGAGGATCTTGAACTTCGGTTTCTTCGCTTTCACCAAAGAGCGAATGTTGCGATGAGTTCAAGCCATTTTGGTATTGCGATGCGTGGCGAACAACTTTTTCTAAGAAATTAACATCTTCGGGTTTTTCCTGATAAAAATATTGAGCCCTGTGGGTGTCATCAAAAGTATCGAAAGCTCCTGCATACGCCAAAGCTTCTAAACTTCTCTTGTTCACAGCCTTAAGGTTTACCCTTTTAGCAAGATCAAAAATGTTTTTATAAAAACCGTTTGTACTACGTTCTTCAATAATTGCGTAAACAGCAGCTTCGCCAACTCCTTTAATAGCAGCCATTCCAAAACGAATTTCCCCTTTTTTGTTTACTGTAAAATTCATTACACTTTCATTGATGCAAGGACCCAAAACCGGAATTCGTTGACGATTACATTCATCAATAAAGGAGGTAATTTTTTTTAAGTCATTTAGGTTATGAGTAAGCACAGCTGCCATATATTCGGCAGGATAATTGGCTTTAAGGTAGGCTGTTTGATAAGCTACAAGGGAATAAGCCGCAGAATGCGAACGATTAAATCCGTATTGAGCGAATTTTTCCATTACCTCAAATGTTTCGATGGCTTTCTTTTCGTCAATACCTTGTTTAACAGCACCTGCAACAAATTC
This sequence comes from uncultured Bacteroides sp., assembly GCA_964437995.1. Lineage (GTDB taxonomy): Bacteria > Bacteroidota > Bacteroidia > Bacteroidales > JACABE01 > JACABE01. The sequence continues at coordinate 1,423 of CAYTJB010000018.1, forward strand.
TTGCTGTTCGGCTTTCATTGCTTCGGCTTTTTTCTTACCCATGGCACGTCGCAATACATCAGCTTTTCCTAAGCTATAACCTCCCATTATTTGAGCAGTTTGCATAATTTGCTCCTGATAAACCATAATTCCATGTGTGGGTTTCAGAATTTCTTCGAGCATTGCGTGTGGATATTCGGTTTTTTCTTTTCCAATCTTTCGATTAATAAAAGTTTGAATAAACTGCATAGGACCAGGACGATAAAGTGCATTCATCGCAATAAGGTCTTCGATGTTAGTTGGCTTTAAATCCTTCAAATAGCCACGCATTCCGTCCGACTCAAACTGGAAAGTACCAATGGTATCGCCTTTTTGGTAGAGTTCAAAAGTTAATACATCATCAAGTGGTATGGTATCAATGTCTATTTTTATATTATGACGTTTGTAAATATTTTCGATAGCGGATTTGATGATTGAAAGTGTTTTTAAACCCAAGAAATCCATCTTGAGCATACCTACCGATTCTATCAAAGTGCCTTCGTACTGCGAAACCATTAGGTCGGAATCTTTGGAAGTGCTTAATGGTATGTAATTCATTAAATCGTCAGGCCCAATAATAACGCCACAGGCATGTGTGCCTGTATGACGTGCCGAACCTTCCAAAATACGTGCAAATTCAAGTGTTTTTTTAACTACAGCATCGCCATTTTTACGAGCATCACCAAGTTCTTTAACTTCCTCAAAAGCTTTTTCGAGACTTATACCGGGAGTTTCAGGAACTAATTTAGCCAATCGATCCGATTCATGAAGAGGTAATTTCAAAACCCTTGCCACATCACGTATTGACGATTTGGCTGCCATTGTTCCAAATGTAATAATTTGAGCTACTTTATCTTCCCCGTATTTTTCAACTACATATTTTAACACCCTGTCTCTGCCTTCATCATCAAAATCTATATCAATATCAGGCATCGAAACTCTTTCTGGATTTAAAAATCGCTCAAAAAGCAAACTGTATTTTATAGGGTCAACATTGGTAATACCAATACAAAAAGCCACAACAGAACCAGCAGCAGA
>CAYTJB010000018.1:2578-21677 GCA_964437995.1 uncultured Bacteroides sp.
TTTGCCAATAATATCAAGTGAAATCCGCTTCTGTCTTCTCTTCCTTTCTTTTCAAACCGACTCCCTTCTGCCACATACATTTCGCAACCAATAATAGGTTTAATCCCCTGAGCTTTTGCTTCGTTAAAAAACTCAAGCGTGCCGTACATATTCCCGTGATCGGTAATGGCAAGTGCTTTCATATCAAATTCTTTAGCTTTTGCCAATAATTGCTTTATTTTAGCAGCACCGTCAAGAATTGAGTATTGTGTATGAACATGTAAATGTGTAAAATCTGACATTATTTGGTATTTGATGAATTGATTTAAAAATCAATTTTTTGATTTTCAGAATTTTATTAACTCCTAAATTGTATATTTTGATTTTTGTAAAATTACTTAAAAAGGGAATACGTTTTGGTGTTGTTAATAAGTTTTGATAAAAAGATTTTTATTACACGTTCTCTAAAAAACTTATATTTGTAGCATCAAATAATTTTAAAAATTATAACGGTGTTTACATTTATAACAAAATGCTTAACAGCAACTTGTTCAAAAAGAATAAGCAAAATAACACTTTTTTTATTCTTCTTGTTTGCTTCTACTCAATTAATTGCTCAAGATTATGATGCAAAGGATTTGGATAGCTTAAAAAAAGCAGCGTATAAATCAACAGAGAAAAACAAGGTAGATTGTTATATTTGGGTATCGATAATATATGGAAAACTTAATTTAGATAGCAGTTACTATTATGCCAAAACTGCTCTTAAAATAGCAGAAAAGAATAATTACGAATTTGGAATTGCAAGATCTCTTGGTATACTTTCAGGATTTTTTTTTAACTTAAGTGATTATTATAATAGCCTAAAATATGGAATTGAAGCATTAGCACTATTCAGAAAACTTGGAGATAAAAAAAGAGAAAGAGTAGTATTAAATAATATTGGAGTAGTTTATTTAAGTATGGGTTTATTGGAGAAAGCGTGCGATTATCATTTTAAATCCCTTAAAATCTGTGAAGAAATGAAAGATACACTTGGCTTGGCTTCCACATATTATTCAATGGCTAACATTTATAGAAAATTAAATATGGTTGAGAAAGCCATTGGGTTAAATAAAATGGCACTAAGGCTATTCAACATTAAGAAAAATTTGGATTATATTCCTTCTATTTTAAATAATTTAAGTTCTGAGTATAGTGAGTTGAATAGATTTGATAGTGCAAGGTATTACCAAATTGAAGCATTAAAGTTTGCAAAATTAAATAATGATTTAAGTATGCTTGCTAAGATTACTGACAATATAGGTAGAGAGTTTTCAATTGCTGGCAATTATGACTCAGCAATTACTTATCATCATAAAGCAATTGCTATATATAATGAATTGAGAACAAAAGATCTATCAAGCCCATTTTTAAGTCTCTCTGATTCCTATATGGATATGAAAAATCTTGATAGTGCTTATAATTATCTTGAAAAAGCGTCTAAAATTATAAAAAAAAGCGAAAATTATTCTGATATATCTGATTTATACTTATTATATGTGAAATATTATAGATTAACTAAAAATCCAAATATGGAGTTAGAATATTTCAAACTACACTCTCAGATTAAAGATAGTGTCATTTCAGAAAAAGCTCGAAACAGACTGATAGATTATCAAATAGATTATGAAATAGAAAAAGTTAAAGCCGAAAATGAAATACAAACTTTAAAAAACAGAAATCAAAGAAATATATTTATTATTTTATCAGTATTAATTCTTATTTTAACTATTGCAATTTATAGTCGCTATTTGTTAAAAAAGAAAAATAATCGTTTGTTATCAGAAAAAAATATAGAACTTGAAAATGTAAATAAAATAAAAGATAAGTTTTTTGGCATTGTAGCACACGACCTTAAAAGTCAACTTAAGGCATTTCAATATATTTTGCAAGTATTAAAAGATGATTATAAACAAATTTCGGATGAAAGCAAGCATAAGCTGATTCTTCGTATTGATAGTGCTGCAAATACATTATACGAAGTTTTAGAAAATTTGCTTATTTGGTCAACATCGCAAATTAAAGGTATTAATTTTGAGCCAAAAGAAATAAACTTAAATGAGTTGTCTAATCAGGTTTTAAACGAATTAAAATTAACAGCCGAAAGGAAAACGGTATCTTTGAGAAATAAAATTCCATTAGATATTTCAGTTTTGGCTGATGAAAATATGGTTCGTAATATTATTCGTAATCTTGTAAACAATTCTATTAAATTTTCTGATGAAAATACTGAAGTTACTATTACTTCTATTAAAAAAAATGACAAAATTGAAGTTTCAATTATCGACCAAGGTATTGGAATTAGCGATACTGACAAAGAAAAACTTTTTAGATTAGATGTTGACCACAAACAAATTGGTTCACAAAAAGAAAAAGGCACCGGATTAGGCTTAGTTATTTCAAAAACGTTTATCGAAAAAATGAAAGGAAATATCTGGATTAGTAATAATGTGGAAAGAGGGTGTATTTTTAGTTTTAGTTTGCCAATTTATACAAGGTAAAAGTAATATGATAATTCGATGATGTGATGATTCGATGATTAAAAAGACTTAGTGAACTGATTGCCTTAGTGGTAAAAAAGCTAATAGCTAAATGCTAACCGCTAAAAGCTATCATAATCCTAAATACTGTTTACTGATTACTAATAAACTCCAATAACCTAACAACTGAATAACAAAACACATGAATAACGATAAAATTAAAATAATTTTAGTTGACGACCACGACATTGTACGAGATGGCATCGATGCTTTGCTTATGTTAGCAGATGATATTGAAGTAATTGGTGAAGCATCAGATGGTATTGAGCTTTTTGATTTATTAAAATGCTTAAAACCGAATTTGATATTGTTGGACATTATGATGCCAGGTAAATCAGGTATTGAAATTGCTGAAGAAATGAACCTTGATTATCCTGATATTAAAATTATTATCCTAACATCCGATTTAGATGAAGACTCAATATTTAATGCTATTAAAGCAGGAGTAAATGGCTATTTGCCTAAAAATGTTAAGAAACACGAACTAATAGAAGCGATAAGACAAGTAAGCCAAGATAAAGAATATTACAGTGATACAATTCCTACTACGATTTTCAAAAATTATAAAAAATTTGCTCAAGCTGTTAAGAAACATAAATTAGATTATAATATTATTTTATCGGATAGAGAAAAAGAGATTGTTTGTTGGTTTGCCGAAGGTTTAAGTTATAAAGAAATTGCCGAAAAGCTATTTATTAGTACCCGAACCGTAGAATCTCATAAAAACAATATAATGGAAAAATTAGAGTTAAAAACCTCTGTTGACTTAATTAAATTCGCTATTAAAAATGGCTTTGTAAAATTATAATGATTTTTTCAACACAAATCCATCCATAAAATTACCTATTTTTCAGAAACTCTTTTATTTTAATTTTGAACTCAACTTAAACTAATACTATTATTTATATTGGTTCTTATACCATTACGTATTATAAATTAGTTTGTTAGAATTTGGTATAAAGCCAATGCTTTAAACAGTTTTTCAATCAAATATATAAACAAAAATCAAATATTTGCTTTTAAAACCTTATATTTGTAGCATAAATATTTTAAAAAATTTAACAATGTTTACATTTATAACAAAATGCCTAACAGTAGCTTGTTCAAGAAAAATAAGCAAAATAATGTTTTTTTTATTCTTTTTGTTTGCTACTATTCAATTAAAAGCTCAAGATTATGATGCAAGTGACTTGGATAGCTTAAAAAAAGCAGCATATAAATCAACAGAAAAAAATAAAATAGATTGTTATAATCACATTTCTTTGATATACTTTTATAATAATTTTGATAGTAGTTTTTACTATGGAAATAGTGCTCTTAAAATCGCTGAAAAAATTAATTATGAGCAAGGAATAGCTGTTGCTCATGACAGAATTGCAACAGTTTATTATTATCTTCGTGATAATAATAATAGCCTAAGACACTTAATTAAAGCATTAGAACTATATAAAAAACTTGGATACAAAAAGGATGTATTAACTACTATGCAAAATTTAATTACATTATATACAAAAATGAGTTTATATGATAAAGCATTGGATAATGGTTTTAAATGTCTTAAAGCCAGCGAAGAAATAAAAGATACTTCCAATATAACTGCTGTTTATCGTTCAACTGCTCTTATTTATGGTAAAATGGGAATGAGAGAAAAAGCAATCGAATTAAACTTAAAAGCACTTAAACTGTATAGAGGGATAAATGATGAAAAGCCCATTTTTGTAGATGTAATGAATAATATAGGTTCTTTTTATGTTGAACTAGATAAACTTGATAGTGCTAAGCATTATATAAAAAAAGCTCTTACGTTATCAAAATCAGTTAATTTAAAAGCGTTCGCTGATGTTTGTGAAACTTATGGCAGGCTGTTTTTTGAAGAACATAAATATGATTCTGCTCTTATATATCATTATAAAGCAATTGCTATAAATACTAAATTAAAGATAAATGATGTACATCCATTTATTAGCCTTTCTAAAGCATATTTAAAACTTAACAAAATGGATAGTTCAAAATATTATCTTGATAAGGCTCATAAAATGATGATTAAAGTGAATGACCTTGAAACCAATAAGAGTATTTACAGATTATACGCAAAATATTACGAAAAAATTAATGATACCCCAAAAGCATTAGAATATTATCGTTTATATTCTGCAACAAAAGACACTATACTTTCCGAAATATCCAGGAATAAAGTAATAGATTTACAAATTGGGTTTGAAACAGAAAAACTGAAAGCTGAAAATGAAATACAAACATTAAAAATTACTCAAAACAGAAATCAAAGAAATTTCTCTATTTTATTATCAGCTTTAATACTTATATTGACAATAGTTATTTATAATCGGTTTTTATTAAAGAAGAAAATAAACCGATTATTAACAGAAAAAAACATTGAACTCGAAAATATAAACAAAATAAAAGACAAGTTTTTTGGTATTGTAGCACACGACCTTAAAAATCAACTTCAAGCGTTTCAAAATATTTTACAGGTTTTAACGGAAGATTATGATCAAATTTCGGAAGAAAAACGTCATAAACTAATAATTAGAATTAATAGTGCAGCAAATACACTATATGGAGTTTTAGAAAATTTGCTTATTTGGTCAACATCGCAAATTAAAGGTATTAATTTTGAGCCAAAAGAAATAAACTTAAATGAGTTGTCTAATCAGGTTTTAAACGAATTAAAATTAACAGCCGAAAGGAAAACGGTATCTTTGAGAAATAAAATTCCATTAGATATTTCAGTTTTGGCTGATGAAAATATGGTTCGTAATATTATTCGTAATCTTGTAAACAATTCTATTAAATTTTCTGATGAAAATACTGAAGTTACTATTACTTCTATTAAAAAAAATGACAAAATTGAAGTTTCAATTATCGACCAAGGTATTGGAATTAGCGATACTGACAAAGAAAAACTTTTTAGATTAGATGTTGACCACAAACAAATTGGTTCACAAAAAGAAAAAGGCACAGGTTTGGGATTAGTTATTTCAAAAACGTTTATCGAAAAAATGAAAGGAAATATTTGGATTAGTAATAATGTGGAAAGAGGGTGTATATTTAGCTTTAGTTTGCCAATTTACTCAAGGTAAAAGTAAAAAGCGTTGCACTAAGCGAAGTCGAACTGTAAATACAAGCTAATAGCTAAATGCTAACAGCTAAATAACACAATAATCCAACAACTGAATAACAAACACATGAATAACGATAAAATAAAAATTATTATAGTTGACGACCACGAAATTTTAAGAGATGGTATTAAAGCTTTGTTGATACTTGCGAATGATATTGAAGTTATAGGTGAAGCCTCAAATGGAAATGAATTATTTAGTCTTTTAAAGTTTTTAAAGCCTGATATAATTTTATTAGATATAATTATGCCAGGTCAATCGGGTATTGAGATAGCTCAAAAAATGAACTTAGATTATCCTGATATTAAAATTATAATTTTATCATCAAATATAGATGAAGAATCTGTTTTTAATTCCATTAATGCAGGAGTTAGCGGTTATTTATCAAAAAATATTAACAAAATTGAACTTATCGAAGCTATTCGACAAGTAAATGCAGGTAAAGAATATTATAGTGATATGATACCCTTAGTTATAATTAAAAAGTATAAAAGTTTTATTAAAGACAATACAAAGCAAAAACAAGAAATAATTATAACGTTATCTGATAGAGAAAAAGAGATTGTTCGTTGGATTACCGAAGGTTTGAGCTATAAAGAAATTGGAGAAAAACTTTTTATAAGTAGTCGTACTGTTGAGTCTCATAAAAATAATATGTTAGAAAAATTAGAACTTAAAACTACTGTAGATTTGATAAAATATGCCATTAAAAATGGTATAGTTGAGTTATAGCGCATTTCAAATCTAAATTTAAGTGAAATCACTTACTCAAAATAGGTGAAATCACCTACCTATTAATGAATTCGTTTATTATACTTTTGTAGTAATATACGTCGTGCAACTTGTTACGTGCATAATATTAAGTATTTATTAACTACAATTGATAAACGATGAAAAAAATTACATTCTTATTTTTAGCACTATTTGCCACCGCAAATATTTATTCGCAAACCTATATAATTAGCTTTTCAGGCACAGGTGCAGCCACTACAGTGGACAGCGTAAAAGTAGAAAATCTTACGCAAGCAACAACCGTAAAATGGCATGCAGGCGATGTTTTGCAATTACAACTTAGCAATGGTATTAACGAAATGGGCGTAAATGAACAAAACCTCCAAGTTTTTCCAAATCCAATGCAAGGGCAAGCCGAAATCTCGTTTTATGCCAAACAGGCAGGCAATACCAAAATATCAATTTATGATATTGCTGGCAAAGAAGTATTGCAAACTGAAGACAAATTGTTGCAAGGCAGCCAAAAGTATCAGTTAACTGGTTTAAAACAAGGTGTTTATTTTATTAATATTAATGGCGAAAACTATTCTTATAATTCAAAATTGATAAGCCAAAACACTAACGAAAATACAGCAAAAATTAAATTTATTGGAATTGAAAAACAAGAAGCTGTTGTGAGTACTTTAAAAAGCACAAAAGCAACTGTAACTATGAATTATACAACTGGTAATAGTTTGCGTTTTACAGGATATTCGGGAACATATAGTGCTATTGTAAATGATGTACCTACTGGCAGTAAAACCATAACTTTTACTTTTATATCTCTACCAACGCTTACTACTACAGCAGCATCTGCAATAACATCTATTACTGCCACAAGTGGTGGAAATGTAACAGCTACAGGCGGAGCTACCGTAACCGCAAGAGGTATATGTTATGCAACAACTACCAACCCTATTACTGCAAACAGCACTGTAGTTAGCGGAAGCGGAACAGGCATATTTACTTCAAATATTACTGGATTAACCGCAAGTACACCTTATTATGTGAGAGCTTATGCTACCAATAGTGTAGGAACAGCTTATGGTAACCAAGTTAACTTTACAACTACAAGTGGTGGTACAGGAGGAGCTACAGTTATAGATATAGATGGAAATGTTTACGATACTATTCATATAGGCACACAAATATGGCTAAAACAAAACTTAAAGGTAACCCATTACAGAAATGGTGACTCAGTACCCAATGTAACTGGTGCCACACAATGGGGAAGTTTAACAACAGGAGCTTATTGTAATTATAATAACGATACCAATAATGTAGCAATTTATGGAAGATTATATAACTTTTTTACATTAATTGATACACGTATTTTATGTCCTGTGGGTTGGCACGCATCCACGGATGCTGAGTGGACAATTCTTGAAACTTATCTTGGTGGTACATCCGTTGCGGGAGGAAAAATTAAAGAAATAGGTTTAACTCATTGGATTACCCCTAATTCTGGGGCTACTAATGAAAGCGGATTTACAGCTCTTCCATCTGGTCAACGTAGTTTTGATGGTGTGTATAATTATATTGGAAACTATGGTCGATGGTGGACTTCAACACAAAATAGTTCAATGAGTGCGTGGTTTCATAGTGTACATTATAATAATTTTAATACAGCTCGTAGCAATTTTGATAAAACTTACGGTTATAGCGTTAGGTGTGTTAAAGATGCAAGTGTACAGCCTACATTTCCCAGTCTCAGTACAACAAATGTTTCATTTATTACAACCACAACTGCTTCATCTGGTGGAAATGTAACAAGTGATGGGGGAGCTACTGTAACAGCAAGAGGTATATGTTATGCAATAACTACTAACCCTACCACTGCAAACAGCACTGTAGTTAGTGGAAGCGGAACAGGCATATTTACTGCAAATATTACTGGATTAACCGCAAGCACACCTTATTATGTAAGAGCTTATGCTACTAACAGTGTGGGTACTGCTTATGGCAATCAAATTAACTTTACTACTAACTCATCAGGACAAATACCTACAGTTACAACAACATCTGCTTCATCTATTACTGTAGCTACTGCTATTTCTGGTGGAAATGTAACAAATGATGGTGGAAACACTGTAACAGCAAGAGGTATATGTTATGCTACTACCACCAATCCCACAATTGTAAATAATACTGTTGCCAGTGGAAATGGTACAGGTTCTTTTTCTTCTAATATAACAAATCTAACAGCCAATACACCTTATTATGTAAGAGCTTATGCAACAAATAGTATTGGTACTGCTTATGGAAATGAAATAAATTTTATAACATCCACTGCATCTTCTTTTACAATAGGACAAAGTTATGGAGGTGGCATTATTTTTTATATTGATGGTACTGGTCAGCATGGACTAATTTCTGCAACAAGTGACCAAAGTTCTATAGGCACAGATTGGGGTTGTTATGGAACAACCATTACTGGAGCTGATGGAACAGCTATTGGAACTGGGAATCAAAATACTATTGATATCACTAATGGATGTAGTACAGCTGGTATTGCTGCTCGTATTTGTTATGATTTAACACTAAATACTTATTCCGATTGGTTTTTACCCTCAATAGATGAATTAAATTTAATGTATCAACAAAAAAATGGAATTGGTGGTTTTGCAAATGAAGATTATTGGAGTTCTACCGAAGTTAGTGCAAATCATGCTCGAACTATTTATTTTTCAGGAGGAGTTCCAAGTAATACTATGAAATCATATCCTGCTAATGTGCGAGCTATTAGGGCTTTTTAGATCAAAAATTTAATATTATACAACTTTCCAAAATAAATTAACAAGTTGTTGTTAATATACTGGTTCTTAACAGGTTTATAAAGTAAAATTGTTAAGAACCAGTTATACCGAGCCAATTGCAGCAAAGTTTTTTTTTGCAAACCTGATTTTATACCATTACTTATTATAAATTAGTTTGTTAGAATTTGGTATAACGCCGATAGAGTAGCTGTTACCTGCCTGCCGTCAAGCAAGTTGTCTAATTTATTGGACTATTACAGATACCGTATCGATATTTTCGGTATAATAACTTTCCCTCTAACTCGATGAACGTATAGCATCCACTGGATTTAAGCGAGAAGCACTAAAAGCAGGAATAAATCCAGCAATTAAACCTATAACAAACGAAACACTTAAGCCTAAGAAAATATTTCCAAAAGTTAAACTTAAAGAAAAATCAAGCGCATAAGTTACTATTAATGTGCCTATAAAGATTATTAACAGTCCTAAAACACCACCAATAAGTGAGAGGAAAATAGCTTCAAACAAAAACTGCAATAAAATAAAATAATTTTTAGCTCCTAATGATTTTTGAATACCAATAATGGCTGTTCTTTCTTTAACCGAAACAAACATGATGTTGGCAATTCCAAAGCCACCAACAATTAAAGAGAAAGCGCCTATAATCCAACCAATTACACTAATTGTGCTAAAAATGCTTTCAAAGCCTTTGGTAAGCAAACTCATTTCGTTAATAGCAAAATTGTCTTCTGCTGATGGTTTTAGTCGCCTTACCGAACGCATAATGCCTGTAAGTTCATCTTTTAGCTCTTGATTGCTGACATTAGGTTTTGCCCTTACAATAATTGTAGGATTATTGCTTTCATCAGTAATATCCATAATATTGCGTGCAAAGTTTACTGGCAACATAACTTCATTATCACTACTTCGCCCAATTGTAACATCGCCTTCCTTTTTAAAAACGCCCACAACATTAACTTTCCTTCCAAATACAGTAATATCTTTGCCTATAGGATTGGCATTATTAAAAAGATTTGTTACAATATCGTTTCCAATAATAGCAACAGGTTTTCCTCCAACCGATTCACTTATAGAAAAATATCTTCCTTCAGCAATATTTATTGAAATGACTTTATCATAGTCTTTTGAAACAGCCGTGATACTGGCATTTGAAACGCTATTGCTTTGGTATTTTACTGTTTTTGTATTTCCTACAACAAAAGTAGCGGCACTATATGCATCGCTTCTTTTTTCAATTTCAGAAAGTTCGTTGATTTTTGCAACAGGTCGGCTAAGGTATTTCCACCATGGATAGTCGCCACCAAAAGCCCATGGCCATTTTTCAACAAATAACACATTGTCGCCCAACGAATCAATGCTACTTTTTATTTTGCTTTCGAGCGAATCAAAAACTGTAAATACAGAAATTATAGAGAATATTCCGATGGTTATACCCAACAATGTGAGCATAGTTCGTAACTTATTAACTATTATTGCTTGAAAAGCAAACAAATAGCTCTCTCTAAATAACTTAATAAATATAAATAATTTGTGTTTCATTTTTAATGCTGAATTCAAGTTACAAATGCAACTTTTTTATTAGACAAATTTAGAGTTAAAAATTCATTTGCAGTCAAAAAAAAATAAATATTTTTTGAAATATTATATAGTTACTTAATGTTAATATAACACACATAAATCCAGATAATTATCAAAACTTTTCTTTTTACAAAAGAATATCAATCTTTATTTTGTTTATATTTGTACTTTAATTTAGATTATGAAGCTTAAAATTTTAACCCAAATAATTGTATTTCTACTGCTAATATTAATTTCGTTGGCATCATGCAAAAAAACGACTTTAAAAGATGATAATCTATTGGCAACTATCAAAAAGAGAGGCAAATTAATTGTTACAACCAATTATAATTCAATAGAATATTTTGTTTACAAAGGATTACCAATGGGCTTTCAATTAGAAATGCTCAAAGCTTTTTCAAATCGTTTAGGCGTAAAATTAGAGATATTGGTTACCAACGATTTGGCTTCAACAGCTGGATTGTTGGCAATTGGGAAATGTGATTTAATTGCATACAATATCACTGTTACTGAGCAACGCAAGCAAATAGTTGATTTTACAATTCCGATACTTCAAACCCGACAAGTGCTGGTTCAACGCATTCCTAATAAAACGACAGATGCAAACATTAAAAAAACAGAATTTATAAGAAACCAGTCACATTTAGCAGGTAAAACTGTTTATATTCAAAAAAACAGCGTACATTACAATCAATTGTTAGAAATACAGCATTTGATTAGAGATACCATTCACATTGTTGAGAGCGATTCATTGGAAACAGAGCAATTGATGGAGTTAGTTTCTAATGGTAGCATTGATTATACTGTTACTGACGAAAATTTCGCTTTAGTAAATAAAACCTATTACAATAACTTAGATGTAAAAACACCTGTTAGTTTTAAACAAAATCTTGCTTGGGCTGTCCGTAAGGAATCTGATAGTTTATTAATTGTGCTCAATTCGTGGTTGAAAAAGTTTAAAAAAACCTCTCAATATCAAATGATTCATGATAAATATTATCGAAATCCACGTTCTGTAAATATTGTACAACACGAATTTTATGCAATTAAAAGAGGTAAAATTTCGAAATATGATAATGAAATCAAAAAGATTAGTAAAATAATAGGTTGGGATTGGCGATTATTGGCTTCTCTCATTTATCAGGAATCGAATTTTCATCCAGAAATTGTAGGATGGTCAGGTGCTTTTGGTATTATGCAAATGATGCCCGAAACTGCTCATAAATTTGGTGTAAATCAAGAATCTACCATTGCCGAACAAATAAAAGCTGGCGTAAAATATGAAATGCTAATAGATAAGTTGTTGCCAAAAGAAATTTCTAATCCAGAAGAAAGAATAAAATTTATGTTAGCATCTTACAATGCTGGTTTTGAACACGTAATGGATGCCCGAAATTTAACCAAGAAATTCGGGAAAGATCCTAATAAATGGACTAATAATGTAGAGTATTACATGAAAATGAAATCAAAATCAAAATATTATAATGATCCCGTTGTAAAATTTGGCTATTCGAGAGGTTCAGAAACGTATCGTTTTGTAAATGAAATTTTAGAAAGGTATAACCATTATAAAAATATTGTAAAAAAATAACATCAGCAAAAAATATTACTATATCCTTAAATCTGCAAGATTAATGCTAACAAACAGATAGGGTCGTCAGATAGCTTGCGGATTTAATGAACTACACATAATTAGCAATAAAGCAATAAATTTAGCAAAAATGAACATTTTTAAAAATAAAATACTGCAAAAACTTGCTATAGCCATCGCATTTTTTTTGATGGCATTTTTATATGGGAATTTTGTAACCCACAAAAACAAGATTGAAAATATTGCAAAAAACATTGAATCAAAAATAATTTCAAAAGAAGAAACTACGGATGATTTTTTTCAGGACATAAAATCCAATTATAATAAAAATGGAGGTTGGGAAAACATTCGTGAAGTAATTTCTGAAAATATTTTTAAAACAGATGGTTTGCTTTTTTTGATTTACAAAAACGATTCGTTGTTATATTGGTCAGATAATGCCGTTCCTTTCGACTTACTGAAATCCAACGAGTTAAAACAAAATTCAATCTTAAAACTTCAAAATGGATGGTTTAGGGTAAAACATATTACAATAGCCGAACAGCAAATATTTGCATTAATTTTAATAAAAAACGAATACAGCTACCAGAATGATTATTTGATAAACAACTTTCAACAAGATTTTAAAGCACCTTCGCAAATTACCATTGCGTTAGAAAAATCAAATTATATAATTAATGATGCAAAAGGTAAATTTTTGTTTTCCATTCAACAAGCAAACGCATTAACAATTAGCAATCGAGCAATTTATATTTTGTTGATTTTGTATTTAATAGGCTTTGTTTTTCTTATTTCTTTTTTGTTTGAATTGTATGGTAAATTACCTATTTTAGACAATTATCCGTTTATTAAATTTGTGTTATTTCTCTTTGACTTGATATTATTGAGGATTTTGCTTTTTGTTTTTCATATTCCTTCTATTTTATACAATTCAAAGCTTTTTAGTCCATATTATTACGCATCTACAAGCTATTTGCCTTCTTTGGGCGATTTGGCAATCAATTCAATACTATTATTATATGTTTCTTATTTGTTTTTTACAAAGCTAAAGCCGGAAATTATATTTAGTAATTTGAAAAAGCTACAACTTTGGTTAATTAGTGGTTTGTTGCTTTTTATAACTATTGTTTTTTTCTACTTTTATGTGGTTTTATTCAAAAGCATTATTATAGATTCGAGTATTCCCTTGTCTTTGAACAATGTTTTTAGTTTTAATACAGAAAGTATTACAGCAAGTATTGCAATTTTTGCGATAAGTTTAGCTTTTTTGTTTTTTGTAATACAGTTGTTTCGCATTGCTTACCAGCGATTAAACAATCTAAAAGTATTTATTATCAGTCTATTATCAGCTTCTGCAATCTTTATCCTACTTCCTTTGCCTACTTTTTTGAGAGAAGGATTTTTTTATCCTGTTTGCTTTTTTGGCTTAATGACTATTTTCTTGCTTTTCGAGCAATTTAGCAATAAAATAACTATTTTTCAGAAAGCTTTGGTATTGCTATTGTTTTTTTCGTTGTTTTCTACATTTTCATTTTATAAGTATAACGATGTAAAAGAAAACGGGAAACGCAAATTATTGGTTCAAAAATTAACTGCTGAAAACGACCCCATTGCAGAATTTTTATTTAAAGATATTATGCCTAAAATAAAAACAGATACAATGATTGTTAGGCAGTTAAAGCTATTTTACCCTAAAGACTCTATTGTTAATTATTTGAAAACAAACTATTTTAAAGGATATTTGGGCAAATATGCCGAACAAATTACGGTATGTAAAGATTTTGAGAATCTTATTATAAATCCAAGCTTTGTAAATTGCGATAAATATTTTTATGATAAAATTACAGCCATTGGAAAGCCTACAACAACTGAAAATTTTTATGCACTTGATTATGGCAATGGAAGTAATAGTTATATTGCATTGTTGCGATTTTTTGAAAATCATAACGATTCGTTGTTGCGAACCTCATTATATATTGAATTGGATGCAAAGTTTGTAACCAAAGACTTAGGCTATCCTGAATTGTTGATAGATAAAGAGGTAAATATTAACCCCGATTTAAGCAATTATTCTTTTGCAAGGTATAATAATGGACTGTTGATAAAACATTATGGAAAGTATTTTTACAAAAACAGAATGCTACCTCACGACCAAAGCAACGCATTTAGTTTTGAAGACAAAGATGGATACAATCACTTGCATTACCACGTTAATGCCAAAACCGATTTTATAATAAGTATGCCTAATGTGAGCTTAATGGAAAAATTAGCTCCATTTTCTTACGTTTTTATTTTCTTTGGCGTGCTTATACTATTCTTTGGAATTATATCAGGCAAAATTAGTTATGTAATTCCACTTACATTGAACTTTAAAACAAGGTTGCAATTTTCTGTTTTAACCATTATTGTGGTATCTTTTATTATTATTGGAACTACTACATTGTTGTATATCACTTCATTAAATAATGAAAAAAACGCTGAACTGCTTACCGAAAAAACACATTCAGTATTAATTGAAGTTGAAAACAAATTAGGTAATATTCAGTCGTTTACACCTCAAATGACGGTAGAAATAAGTGATTTATTAACAAAACTGTCGAAAGTATTTTTTACAGACATTAATTTATTTGATGCAAAAGGCAATTTAGTGGCTTCGTCGCGTTCGCAAATCTTTGACGAAGGCTTGATTTCACGCAAAATGAATCCTATTGCTTTTCATCAATTAGAGAATAGCGGTAAAACACAATTTGTTGAAAAAGAAAATATAGGTAAACACGAATATATGTCTGCTTATATGCCTTTTCGCAACAACGATAATGTTTTGGTGGCTTATGTAAACTTACCTTATTTTGCCAAACAAAGCGAATTAAAGAAAGAAATCTCTTCTTTTTTAAAGGCTTATCTTAATATTTATGTTTTTTTAATTGCTGTGGCAGTGTTTATTGCATTGTTGATTTCCAATTATATAACTCGTCCGCTCAAACTGATAAAAGATAAATTAAGTAATTTGAAATTGGGACTTAAAAACGAAAAAATTGATTGGAACAGAAACGACGAAATTGGCAATTTAATTAAAGAATACAACCGTATGGTTGACCAATTGGCAAAAAGTGCCGAAATGCTTGCTAAATCGGAAAGAGAAGTAGCTTGGCGCGAAATGGCAAAACAAGTGGCACACGAAATAAAAAATCCACTTACGCCCATGAAACTGAGTATTCAGCATTTGCAACGAGCATGGAACGATAAAGTTCCCGATTGGGACGAACGCTTAGAGCGATTTACCAATACCATTGTTGAACAAATAGATTCACTTTCGGTAATAGCTTCCGAGTTTTCCGATTTTGCCAAGATGCCACATTCCGATTTTGAAAAACTTGAAATTTCAAAAGCATTGCAAAACACTATTGATTTGTTTAAAGATAGCAACGATAATAGTATTGTTTTTGAATGCCAAATACCAGAAAATTGTTTTGTATTTGCCGATAAAAAACAATTGTTAAGAGTGTTTAACAACCTCATTAAAAATGCGATACAAGCAATTCCACAAACTATAAACGGTAAAATTATTATTAACGTTGAGAAAAAAGATAACAATATTGTAATCAAAATTTCAGATAATGGCACAGGCATAAGCAGCGAACAACAACACAAAATATTTTCGCCAAATTTTACTACCAAATCGGGCGGTATGGGCTTAGGCTTAGCAATGGTAAAAAGCATTATCGAAAGTACAGGCGGTAAAATATGGTTTGAATCGGAAACTGACAAGGGAACTATATTTTTTATACAGTTAAAAGAATATAAAGCATAATAGTGTTTCATCCACTTTCATAATTCTCTTAACAAAAAGACATTGATATGAGTAACATTATAAGTATTTACAATTACGATAAAAAATGCCAATTTTTTTTTACTTTTGTAACGTATCTAAATATATAATCATTTGACCGAAAAGAGAGAAATAGCCGAAACGCCATTGATGAAACAATACAATGCTATCAAGATAAAATATCCTGATGCCTTGCTATTGTTTAGAGTAGGCGATTTTTACGAAACTTTTGGCGAAGATGCTGTTAAGGCTTCTGGAATATTAGGCATAGTGCTTACTCGCCGTGCCAATGGACAGGCAAGCTATATTGAGTTGGCTGGTTTTCCTTATCATTCATTGGATACTTATTTGCCTAAGTTAGTAAAAGCAGGCTATCGTGTAGCTATTTGCGAACAGTTGGAAGATCCAAAACTTACCAAAAAGATTGTAAAACGTGGCATTACCGAACTTGTTACGCCCGGTGTTTCGTACAACGACAAGATTTTAGAAAATAAAGTCAATAATTTTTTGGCAAGCATTCATTTGGACTCAAAAACAAATGGTATTTCTTTTTTAGATGTTTCCACAGGTGAGTTTTATGTTACGCAAGGTTCTGAAGAATACATAGATAAGTTATTACAAAGCTTTCGCCCCAGCGAAGTTATTATTCAAAAAAACAAACTCAGAAAATTTCAAGAACTTTTTGGCGAAAAATTTTATACCAATACTTTTGATGATTGGGTTTTTACCAAAGATTTTTCTAACGATATATTGCTCAAGCATTTTGAAACCACTTCATTAAAAGGCTTTGGTATCGAAAATTTAGAAAGCGGTATCATTGCTGCGGGAGCTGCTTTGCATTATCTTGCAGAAACACAACACGATAAAACTGCTCATATCTGCAAAATTACCCGTATTGAAGAGGATCACTTTGTTTGGCTCGATAAATTTACCATTCGCAACCTCGAATTGGTTAATTCTGCCAATGAAAATGCTGTATGCTTGGTTGATATTATGGATCAAACCATTTCGCCTATGGGTGCACGTTTGATGAAACGATGGATAGTGCTTCCGCTAAAAGACAAAAAACCGATAGAAGAAAGATTAGATGTTGTTGAATTTTTGATAGAAAAAGCTGAAATTTCAGATATTATTTCGCAAAATATCAAATTAATTGGCGACTTAGAACGCTTAATTTCAAAAGTAGCTGTTGGCAGGATTACTCCACGCGAACTGGTACAAGTAAAAAAAGCACTTTATGCTGTAGAAACTGTTAAACAAGAATGTGAAAAAGCCGAAAATCCGGCATTGAAAATAATAGCCGAACAACTCAATGCTTGCCATATTATCCGCGATAGGATTGAAAAAGAAATTAATCCTGATGCTCCGGTTATGCTCAATAAAGGGAATGTAATTACAGAAGGCGTTTCGGAAGAATTAGACGAATTGCGAAGCTTGGCTTTTTCGGGTAAAGATTATTTGGCAAAAGTACAACAACGTGAAGCCGAACTAACTGGAATTTCTTCACTAAAAATAGGATTTAATAACGTATTTGGCTATTACTTGGAGGTTACCAATACCCACAAAGATAAAGTTCCTGCCGAATGGAGCCGCAAGCAAACCCTAACAAATTGCGAAAGGTATATTACCGAAGAGCTGAAAGAATACGAAGAAAAAATATTGGGTGCCGAAGAAAAAATTGCCAATTTAGAAGCTAATTTATTCAACGATTTATTGCTCGGTTTATCCGAATATATTCAACCTATACAACTCAATGCCAATTTAATAGCTCGATTGGATTGTTTGCTTTCTTTTGCTACGCTTGCTATAAAAAATAATTATATTCGTCCCGAAATCAATAATTCGTATAGTATTGACATTAAGAATGGAAGACATCCGGTTATTGAAAAGCAATTGCCATTAGGCGAGCAATACATTGCCAACGATGTATATTTAGACAATGAAACCCAACAAATTATTATCATTACTGGACCCAATATGTCAGGAAAATCTGCTTTGCTACGGCAAACCGGTTTGATTGTTTTGATGGCACAAATGGGTAGTTTTGTTCCTGCCGATAGTGCCTATATCGGTTTGGTTGATAAAGTTTTTACACGTGTGGGAGCTTCTGATAATATTTCGTCGGGCGAATCTACATTTATGGTAGAAATGAATGAAACAGCCAGTATTTTAAATAATATTTCCGACAGAAGTTTAATTTTATTAGATGAAATAGGCAGAGGAACAAGTACTTACGATGGGATTTCTATTGCATGGTCAATTGCTGAATTTTTGCACCAGCACCCGCTTTTTAAAGCCAAAGTGTTGTTTGCCACACATTACCATGAATTAAACGAAATGGCAGCTTTAATGCCACGAATAAAGAACTTCCATATTTCGGTAAAAGAAATTGGTAACAAGGTAATTTTTTTAAGAAAAATGCAAGCAGGTGGCAGCGAACACAGCTTTGGAATTCATGTTGCACGCATGGCAGGAATGCCAACAACTGTATTAGAAAGAGCAAATGAGCTATTGCTCCAACTCGAAAAATCGCACAGTAGTGAAGAATTATCACATAAAACAAGTGGTAAAAAAGGAAAAGGAAAGGATATTGGGAATGATTATCAATTAAGCTTTATTCAATTGGACGACCCTTTGTTACAACAAATTAAAGAAGATATTTTGAATACAGATATAAATACATTAACGCCTGTAGAAGCCTTGATGAAACTCAATGAGATAAAAAAATTACTTGGGAAGTAAAAAAAATTTGTTTAGGAAGTAAAATTTTTAATATCTTTGCAAACTCAAAATGCGAAAATAGCTCAGTTGGTAGAGCACGACCTTGCCAAGGTCGGGGTCGCGAGTTCGAG
>CAYTJB010000019.1:0-378 GCA_964437995.1 uncultured Bacteroides sp.
TTCCTGCTGATGATTCGGTAATAACCAATATCTTTTTAATTTGGGAAAGTCCTAAAGATGCTATTGCTCATTTAAAAGGCTTAATTGAAAGGTTACACACACGTTTTAAACATGAAGAAAATCGTTTTTTGGAAGATGAATATTTGTATCATTTTGCAAAATTGCTTTTTCAGTTGGATAGCTTGCCAGAAATGCAGCAAACATTTATTACAGTAAAGACTTTTCGCAAGATTTTTACCCGATTAGCAGCTTTAACAAGCATTCCATTTTATGGTGAGCCATTAGAGGGCTTGCAAATTATGGGGATGCTCGAAACGCGTACTTTGGATTTTGAAAATATTATAATGTTTCAAGCTATATCGGAAACTAACAGATGGC
>CAYTJB010000019.1:388-3476 GCA_964437995.1 uncultured Bacteroides sp.
GCTACAGTGTGCAAAAAAGGTGTTTATTTTGTACAATACCGAAGCTGATGAGTTTTCTGGTGGAGATATGAGTCGGTTTATTTATCAAATTGTAAACGAATTGCCTAAGTACAACCCAAATATCATTATTCATGAGCAATTGCTAAATATTACAGCTACAGATGCATTGCAAAATAAAGAAATTAAGATTTTTAAGCATGAGAACATTCAAAAACGCTTGAACGAATTAGCAACAAAAGGTTTTTCGGCAAGTGCATTAAACACATACATTAATTGTTCTTTACAGTTTTATTTTAAAAATGTTGCAGGAATTGAAGAATTAGAGGAAACCGAAGAAACCATTGCTGCCAATACACTTGGCTCTACGGTTCACTCAGTATTAGCGGAGCTTTATCAGCCTTTTGTAGGCAAAATTATAAGTGCCGAAGATGCAAAAGCCATGTTGCCAAAGGTGGACGAACTAACGGATAAGTATTTTAAAGAATGGTATAAAGATGGTGATATTACGTTTGGTATCAATTTGTTAACGGTAAAAATGGCAAAGATTTTTATTGCCAATTTACTAAAAACAGAAGCTACACAAATTGACAAAATGGCAAAAGATAATGTGTTGCTTACCATTACTATGCTCGAACAAAAGCTGGAATGTTTATTAGATTGCTTTGTTAGTGATGACGTGCCTTTTGTGAAGCTAAAAGGTTATGTAGATAGGATTGACAGCACTTCTGAATATACGCGTATTATTGACTATAAAACAGGTAATACCCTGCAAAGCGAATTAAATCTTACTGAATTTGATTTATTGCTTACCGAGCCCAAATTTGCCAAGAGTATGCAACTATTAGTGTATGCGTTGTTATTTATAAAAGAGCATCCTGAAAATCAAAAACCACTGCAAGCAGGAATATTATCGTCGCGAAATCAAGCCAAAGGCTTTATGAATGTAACTTATGAAGGTAATGATATATTAACCGCTCAAAATTTACTCGATTTTGAAAAAACGCTTATTGCATTAATTCATGAAATATTTGATGTTACATTACCTTTCCAGCAAACTGATAATGAGGAAAATTGCGTGTATTGTGCTTTTAAAGAAGTGTGTGGGAGATAGAGGAACGTATTAATGAAAATGTTAGAAAAATCCAATAAAAAAGAATGGTTATTTTGTAAATATACTCCTATTTATTCAATGTTTTCTACAACTAAAAAAAGCTGCTTCGTAAGAAGCAGCTTTTCTTTTTATAGTTTAATAATTTATAGATTTAAAGGATACCTTGATCTAACATTGCATTGGCTACTTTTAAGAAACCAGCAATATTTGCACCTTTTACATAATTTACATAACCGTCAGCTTGTTTGCCGTGTTTTACGCAAGCAGCATGGATATTAACCATAATGCTGTGTAATTTTTCGTCAACTTCAGCAGCAGACCAGTTGTATTTTAATGAATTTTGCGACATTTCTAAACCAGAAGTAGCAACACCACCAGCATTAACAGCTTTACCAGGTCCAAATAAAAGTTTATTTTCTTGGAATACTTCAACAGCTTCTGGAGTACAAGGCATATTAGCACCTTCAGCTACACATTTACAACCGTTTTTAACCAAATTCATAGCATCTTCTTTGCCAACTTCATTTTGAGTAGCACATGGTAATGCAACATCACATTTTACTTCCCATGGGCGTTTTCCTTGGTGGAATTGAGCATTAGGAAATTCGTAAGAATATGGTTTTACGATATCTTGATTAGAAGCTCTTAATTCGAGTAAATAATCAATTTTTGCACCTGAAATACCATCTGGATCGTAGATATATCCGTCAGGGCCAGAAATAGTAACAACTTTACCACCTAATTCGGTAACTTTAATGGCTGCACCCCATGCAACATTACCAAAGCCAGAAATACAAACAGTTTTTCCTTTAAAAGAATCACCTTTGGTTGCAAGCATTTCTTTTGCAAAATAAACAGCACCAAAACCGGTAGCTTCCGGACGAATTAAACTTCCACCCCAGTTAGTTCCTTTACCTGTAAGAACTCCAACATGTGTCATAGTTAATTTTTTGTACATACCAAACAAGAAACCTATTTCACGTCCACCAACACCAATATCACCGGCAGGAACATCAGTTTCTGGTCCAATAATTCTCCATAATTCTAACATGAATGATTGGCAAAAACGCATTACTTCGTTGTTTGATTTTCCTTTAGGATCGAAATCAGAACCACCTTTTCCACCGCCCATAGGCAATGTAGTTAAACTGTTTTTGAAAATTTGCTCGAAACCTAAGAATTTCAAAATACTTAAGTTAACACTTGGGTGAAAACGTAAACCACCTTTGTAAGGACCAATTGCGTTGTTGAACTGTACTCTGTAACCTAAGTTAACTTGCACTTTGCCATTATCATCAACCCATGGCACCTTGAATGCTAAAATTCTGTCTGGTTCAACAAGTCTGTCGATAATACCAGCTGCTTCAAATTGTGGATTTTCGTTTACCACTTCTTCTAATGATTCTGAAACTTCGCGAACTGCTTGTAGTTACTCCACTTCACCTGGGTGTTTCTTTTCCAGATCGTTCATTATTTTTTCTAAGTTCATCTTAAAATGTTTAAATGTTTAAAAAATAAATAAATCGTTAAAAAAATAACAATGTTAATAAAATAACAATGCAAAATTACATTTATTTAATTGACTAAAAAAAATATTTATTCAATTATTTTCCAAAAGTAGAAAAAATATTTTAAGTAAAATACTTAAAGGAGACTTTTTTTTTGAATTATTCGCTTTCTTCTGATAATCTGCACTTTAAAACAACGCCTTTGTTTTTCTTTCCATCAATTTTAATAACTAACGGATTTTGAAAACGCAGATGACGGATAAATTCATCCTCGTAATAAGGTTCAAAACTTGATAAGTAATCAATATCGTAATATCCATCTTTGATAAATGGATTTATTGTAAAATACCCAACCCTAAACGAAGTGAGATTTTGGAAAAAATGAGTTCCCTGACTGGGATCGATTCTATAATTTTCAAGTCCGGATTCCACAATAAGCCTTGCAGCAGATATTTGAGGCCACTTTACA
>CAYTJB010000019.1:3486-8389 GCA_964437995.1 uncultured Bacteroides sp.
CTACTAATATATAGTGTTTATCATCTTTTAGAAATTGGTCGTTAAGTTTCCCTATATCTTCAACCATAGCTTCGCTTTTTGCAGGATTAAATGATTCTGGCTTGATATATACGATATCATAAACATCGTCAATAACACCATTGCCTAAGGCTGTATCACATATGATTAATGTTTTTTCTTTTTCAATTTCGCTAAGGTCTTCTTTTAATGTTTGATCATTGTCAACAATTGGTCGTATTTGTAGTAAATTAAATATTTTAGGTTGATCTTCTGGAACATCTAAATCTACAGCAAATTCAATTTCAACTGGTTTATTCATTTCTCGTTGAGCTATTTCAAGTACATTTTTTAGTATTTCCGCTAAAGGAAATGAATTATGATTCAATATGTTGGAAAAAGTAATTAGCTTTTTTCCTTCGTGGTATACGCCGTCTCTTAACATATTGCTTTCAAAATCAAGCGTTGAAGCAATCATTTTGATAGAATTGTCTTTTTCAGCTTCTTTAATAGAAAGATTTATAATGTTAACACCATCATCCACACAGGGTTTAAAACTTTCTTTGTTCATATCCAATGCGTAAAAATGGCGTTGAGTTTCACGCAAAGCCATATCAACAGAGGAAAGTTGTAATATTTTTTTTGGATAATGTGGCGAAAATCGCAAGGTGCTTCCTCCATCAACAATGTATTTACCAAGCCCTAAAGCTATGTTTACAATTCCATCTTCAGGTTTTTCGGGTGCAATAGGATAAAAATTAATAGAACGAGCCACACCGGAAATGGCAGGATAAAACCTATTACCATAACGCTGACCACAAACCTCTTGCAGAATAATACCCATTTTTTCTTCGTCAATTACATTCTTTGTAGCAGTCATATATGCTTTGCTATCTTTAAAATATACAGAAGCATATACACTTTTAATCGCAATGCTTAGTTTTTCAATCATTACGCGTTCGTCATGTAAATTAGGAATCATATATGTTGAATATATTCCTGCAAATGGCTGGTAATGTGAATCTTCCAACAAACTCGAAGAACGAATAGCAATAGGTTTTTTAATTACAGATATAAAAGCATATAAATCTTCGTGAATGCGGAATGGCAAACGTGCAGCAACAAACTTATATAATATTTCTTCGTTACTAGCATCGGATAATGCAATCTTATATAATTCATTGTCTTCCATAAATTCATCAAAAACATCGGTGCCTAAAACCACTGTTCTTGGAATGGTTACAACTACATTGTCATACTTATCAACCATTCTATTGCGTTTAAGTAAAGTATCAATAAATGCTAATCCGCGTGCTTTTCCTCCAATAGAACCACTTCCAATACGTGTAAAAATAAGGTATTCATCAAATTTATCACGATAAAAATCAGCAATAACACCCCTGCCCTTATTGCTGCGATAGCGGGCTATTGCATCAAAAATATAACGTCTTATTTCGTCTAAATCGTTAAAATCATCAAACTTCAATATTTTAAACATTTCGGCAATCGGAAAAATCGCTCTTGCATTTAACCATTTAGAAAAATGATTATTGCTTATATGATAAAAAAATGAATCATCGGGTATATCAAATATTTTATCTTGTAAATTTTTCAAATCACTTACTCTTAAAATCTCTACTTTTGTTACAGGATTTTGAAAAACAAAATCGCCAAAAGAGAAATTATTTAAAATAAAGTCTTTTAATTCATGTGAATATGTTTTTGAGTTTTTGTCAAGAAAACCAACTTTTAGCTCCTTTGCCTTTGAATAATTTTCAGATTCTGATGATTGAAGTAAAAAAGGTAAATCTTTATCGGCATTTCTAACCAATTCACAAAAGCGAATACCGGCATTTTTATTCATAACACCATAGGTTTTAAAGCTTATATCAGAAATAACACCTAATAAATTATTTCTGTATTTTTCGTAAAGATCAATGGCTTGCTCGTAATTGGTTGCCAATAAAATTTTGGGACGACCTCGCATACGTAACATTTTTTGGTGCTCGTTAAGCCCCTCAGTCATAAATTCGAGCGACTGTTTGAAAATCAATTTATACAAATTAGGTAAATAACTGGAATACAGCCTTACAGAATCCTCAACCAACAACAAACTCTGCACACCAACTTCTTGCGTATCATGTTCAACATTCATTTTATCTTCTATCAACTTAATGATAGCCAACATAATATCAGCATTACCTAACCAACTAAAAACATAATCAATAGAACTTGCATCGCCCGAATCTAATTTTATTGAAACTTCGCGAGAAAAAGGCGTTAGCACAACGATAGGCTTGGATGGATATTTTATTTTTATTTGCTTAGCAAAATCAAAAATATCCACATCTCCTAAATCTAACATCGTAATAATCAAATCAATGTTATCTTCACTTAACACTTTAAAAGCTTGCTCAGCAGAGGAAACCTGTATAAAATGTGGCGGATATCGTAAATTTAAAGAGACATATTCATTAAAAATTTGTTCTTCTATTCTGCCATCACCTTCCAAAATAAATGCATCATATTTGCTACATATAAGTAATACTTTACTGATTCGTTTAGTCATTAAATTATCAAACGGTGTTTCGGTAAAATAAAACTTTTTTATATCCTTTACTTTCTTTTCTTTCTGCATTGTTTATTATTGGTTATTAGGTTATTAAGTTATTAAGTAATGATTTACTTAACTTTAGTTGTTATAACAGCCATACGTTTTTTCCCATCCATTTTCACGTCGAGTGGTTCCTTAAATCTAATATGCCTAAAAAATGTTGTTTTATCAATCAATTCTTCTTGTTTTAGCTTATCCCAATTAATATAGCTATCATTTAATTCTTGTTGAACAGAAAAATAGCCAACATTCAGCGATGTTACATTATGGAAGAAATGTGAACCTGAAGAAGCATCCAATGGGAAATCTTCTAAGCTGGTTTCTACTATAACTTTAGCATTAGATATTTGTGTCCAGTTAACAGGAATTCCAATCCATTTATCACGAGTTCCCCAACGACCGGGACCTATTAAAATGTACTTTCTATTTTCTCTAATCATTTTTTCGTTTAGTTTTTCAATTTCTTCAGCCATTTCATCAGTTCGTGATTTATCAAAAATATCAACATCTACATAGATTATATCGGTAATATCGTTAATTAATCCATTGCCCATTCCTTTATCTGAAAACAAAATTACATCATTTTTATCAATTTTCAATTCATCAATTGTGTAATCTTCTGCATTTCCAATTAATGGTTTAATTTGCAAAAGGTAAAAAGAAGCTCTACTTTTATCGTCTTTATTCAAATCAATAGCAAATTCAATTTCTACAGGCGATCCCAATGCTTCTTTTACAACATCTAACACCAATCCAATCGTTTCAGAAAGAGGTATATAGTTGTATTTCAATATATTAGCAAAATTAATTATTCGAGGTCCAGGATAGCTCAATCCAGGCACAATTCTGTTGTTATCAATATCATATACCGACGCACAGTGCCTTAATGTTCCGTGCTTCTCAGCAACATCTATATCTAATTTAATTAAGCCGGCATCTTCGCCTTCCAATAAATTTAATGGTTGCGGCTGTAAATCAACTGCATAAAAATTAACTTGAGAGCTTTTATATTGGTCTTTTGGAGAATTAATTTCAACATCAGCATATTTGGGTGAAAAGCGATATGCTTTTTCTCCTTCAACAACATAAGTACCTAATCCAACTGCCATTACAGCAAAACCTTCTTCGGGTTTCATGTGCGAAAACGGATAAAAATTGTAAGATTGTGCAACACCACTAATCTGTGGATAATACACTTCTTCGTACATATTTCCAACAACTTCTTGTAATACAACTGCCATTTTTTCTTCTTCAATCTTATAATTGATAGCTTCTACATATCCACGTGCAATTTTAGAAAATACTGAAGCATATACTAATTTTATAGCATCCATTACCTGAACCAATCTTACTTCCAATTCAGGGTGATTGTTTGGAATGAGATAGGTTTCAAAAATTCCTGCAAAAGGTTGCATTAAAGAATCTTCAAACAAACCCGATGAACGAATAGCCAATGGTTTTGTGAGTTTTTTTAATATTAATCTTAGTTTTTTTATCAAACTATCCGTTAATTTTGACTCAAGAAAAACTTTACGAATTATGGCATAATCTCTTTCTGTATTTACAAAATCATACAATTTGTTTCTTTCGATAAAATAATCGAACTCATCAGTGCCAATTATAGCAGTTATTGGAGTTCTGATATTTATATCAGGTATCATTTGCGAAAAGTCGTAATTATAAATTAATGTATTGATAAAAGCCAAACCTCTTCCCTTACCTCCTAATGATCCGGAAGCCAAGGAAACAATGTTACTTTCGTCAATAACATCAATTTCTTCAAAACTAATTACTTTTCCTCGGTTTTTTTCGTTTCTGTGATTTTGAATTGCATTAAGCAAGAATTCTCTTAATTCTTGAGCATTTTTCCAATCCGTTGTTTTCAGTGGATTTATTTTTTTTGCAATTGAAATTTCGCCTCTTGCCATCAACCACAACGAGAAGTGATTACGTTTTCCGTGGTAAATCAATGACTCATCAGGTATTGTTTTTAAATGCTTTTCAAACTCTTTGAGCGAACTGGCAACAGCAATATCTCTTCCTTCTCCATCTTTATAGATAAAATTTCCAAACCCTAAATAATGGCTAATAAAGCTCTTTATATCTTGCGATAGCGTATCGGAATTTTTATCAATAAAAGTTACTTTTAATTCATAAGCTAATTTTGCATTTTCAGGGTCAGACGATTGAATAATTGTAGGTAAATCTTTCGCATTGCTTCTAACGTATTTTACCAAATCATACCCTGCATTTTCGTCTAATACGTTGTTTCTATAAAACTTCATATCAGTA
>CAYTJB010000019.1:8399-10985 GCA_964437995.1 uncultured Bacteroides sp.
AATCAAACACAATAAATAATCACGGTATTTATGAAAAATATCAATGGCTTCTTCATAAGATTTTACCAATAATATTTTGGGGCGCGCTCTCAATCTCAATACTTTGTATAATTCATCATTACTTACATCTTCTATCAATTGCTTGGTTTGTTCCAATACGCTTGAATAAAGCATAGGTAAATAGCGAGAATAATATTTTGCAGAATCTTCAACTAATAATATCACATTTACTAAGCCAATTCTTGTATCATTTTCAACATTTACCATGTCTTCAAGGTATTTTACCATTGCAAAAAACACACGAGAATCGCCATTCCACACAAAAATTTTATCAACTAATTTTATAATATCTGTATCTCTCTCATAAAGAGCAATATCGCTATTGTTGTTTAGTAACATGAAAATAGGTATGTAAGGGAAATTGTATTTAATACTTCTGCTAATCTCAATAGGAATTTTTTTATCAACACCTAACATTATGATTACAAAATCATAATGTTTTTCATTTAATTGTAATAAAGCTTCCTCATAAGATGAAACTCCTGTTACTCTCGGTATTGATGTAAGATTTAATTGATAATATTCGCCCAATATATGCTCCGAAAATCTGCCTTCTTTTTCAATGTTATAAGCATCGTATAAATTTGCAATTAGTAGTATTTCATTCACTTTAAAAGGCATTAAATCGTGAAAAACATCTCTATCGTAGTTTTGCTTATTTAAAAAACGATGTAGTAATTGCCGACTTGATATTTTTTGGTCATCTTCCGTTGTTTCAACATACTCTTTTTCAGGATGTTTTAAAATAGATTTTGCCTTTAAACTGTTCAAATAATTAACAATAATGGTTGATAGGTTATCAATTAAATGTCGTTCTTCTTTTAAAAACGGGCCTTCATCTAATTTCGGGAATGATTTCAGATAAACTTTTTAGGTAATATACTTCTATTGAGCCTTTTAAGTTATCAATGGTTTCAAAATTTTGCTTTTGCAACCATGGCGTTTCTACAAAATCAGGTGTTTTAAACTCTTTTTTGTCAAAAATAATACGTGCTACTGTATATTCAGGATATTGCCATGCTTTGGGTAACAACATACAAATTTGTTGCAAGGTTTCTTCAATAGGTTTTCCTTCTTTTAATATCTTGGTTGTTTGATTAATAGCAGCTAATTCTTTTAAACGCTCTTTGTTCTCAAAAATTAATTTTTTAAGGTTTTCTGTAGTTTCTGTTTCTATACTACCATTTATATTGGTATATATAGGGCTTACACTTTTTTCTTCGGGTAATTTATTTTTATTGCTTAGCACGTTAAAATCAAAACTAATCCGTTGAAGTTTATACAATGTAGCACCTTCTTTTTCCAATACAGGCGTAAAAATTCCATTGATATATAAATCTGTATTATCTTTTTTAACAAAATGAATTTCAATTTGCTGCACAGTACCATTACGCAATTGCTCCCACATTGCTATAAATTTATCAGATTTATACACTGATTTCTCAAGTAAAGCACTTAAATGACTTCCTTTTAATTCTTCGAAACTATAACCTAATAATTTACAGAAGTCTATATTCACATTTTCGATGATACCATCAAGATTAAATTCAATTAAAGCCATAGTAATTTTTTTTGTTTAAAATTAAAACAAAACTGGGTTTTTTATTAAGTTTTTCTTTAATAAATTATAAAATTAAGTGTTTTACTTAAATATGTATTTTTTTAGTAAGCATTATGCTTATTAAGATTTAAGATAATTACGTAATTTATTAAAAATCAATACATTTTTTAGTTTTAAGTATTTTTTTTTTATAACATTGTACTCCTAATTTATACCATTTTTATTAATTAAAAAAATATAAGAATATGAACAATGCTTTAACACAAAAATTAGATCAGTTTATGGCAAAAGTTATTGCCAAAAATCCAAGCGAAGTGGAATTTCATCAAGCTGTAAAAGAAGTGGTTGAAACACTTTTGCCTTTTATCGAAGAAAATCCGAAATACAACGGAATTCTTGATAGAATTGTAGAACCAGAAAGAGTTATTATGTTTAGAGTTCCTTGGATGGACGACAAAGGAAATTTTCAGGTAAACAGAGGTTTCCGAATTGAAATGAACAGTGCCATTGGACCTTACAAAGGTGGTTTACGTTTCCACCCAACTGTAAATCTTGGTATTTTAAAATTTTTAGCTTTTGAACAAGTATTCAAAAATAGTTTAACTACATTGCCTATGGGTGGTGGAAAAGGTGGTTCTGATTTTGATCCTAAAGGTAAATCTGATAATGAAGTAATGAAATTCACTCAAAGTTTTATGCTTGAATTACAAAGACATATTGGTCCTGATACAGATGTTCCTGCCGGTGATATTGGTGTTGGAGGACGTGAAATAGGTTTTATGTTTGGACAATACAAAAGAATAAGAAACGAATTTACTGGAGTACTTACAGGAAAAGGTTTAGAATGGGGTGGTAGTTTAATACGCCCTGAAGCTACAGGTTACGGACAAGTTTATTTTGCAAAAGAAATGCTTGCAACCAAAGGTGATAGCTTTAAAGGAAAAGTTGTGGTAGTTTCCGGTTCA
>CAYTJB010000019.1:10995-17645 GCA_964437995.1 uncultured Bacteroides sp.
GTTCAGGAAACGTGGCTCAATATGCAACTCAAAAAGCTACTGAATTTGGCGGTAAAGTTGTTACTATGTCCGATTCTAATGGATATATTTATGATCCAGCTGGAATTAATGCCGAAAAATTAGCTTATGTAATGGATTTGAAAAACGTTAAACGTGGACGTATTTCTGATTATGCTAAAAAATACAATTGCGAATACGTAGAAGGTAAAACACCATGGGGTGTTAAATGTGATATTGCCTTACCAAGTGCAACTCAAAATGAATTGAACGGAGCAGATGCCAAAACACTAATTGCAAATGGCTGTATTTGCGTATCCGAAGGTGCTAATATGCCATCAACTCCCGAAGCTGCTGAATATTTTGTAGAAAAGAAAATATTGTACGGTCCTGGTAAAGCTGCCAATGCAGGTGGTGTTGCTACTTCCGGTTTGGAAATGTCGCAAAACTCAATGCGTTTAAGCTGGACAAGAGAAAGAGTTGACCAAGAGCTTCATAACATTATGATTAATATTCATAAAACTTGTGTAAAATATGGTAAAGAAGCTGATGGCACTGTTAATTATGTAAAAGGTGCTAATATTGGCGGATTTGTAAAAGTTGCCGATGCTATGATGGCTCAAGGACTTGTATAAACCTGTATTTTGAAACTAAACAATTATCTAAAAAGAGGTAGAGCCGAAAGGTTTTACCTCTTTTTTATATTATTATATAGTTAGCCTGTTAAATTAAAACTTAGCATAAATTATTTAAAAGTATATATTTGCAGTTTGGAATTTTCTACTAATGAAACGCATTTCTATTACCGAAAAGTTAATATTTTATTTTGTCTGTTTGGGCATTGTTGTTATTATAATAATTGGCTCTTATACCTATTTTTTTGCAAAAAAAGCATTACTTAACCGCACATTTGACCAATTGGTTTCTTTACGATTAGAAAAGAAAAATAGAATTGAACAGTTTTTTATTGACCGCAACCGCGATGTAAATATTATATCTAAATCAGAAGAAATAAAAAGAATAATAGATATACTAAAATTAAATGAATTATCTGTTGAAAAAATTAATTTACTTAAATCCAATTCCAATTTAAATAAACTAATCAGTTATTATGGGTATTATCAAAAGCTATATGTTGTGAGTAACAATTTTGTGTTTACGGTAAACTCACAGCAGACTGATTTAGTCAATTACTCGGATTTTGATACTATGTTAAATCAAAACCTAAAAGATTTTTGTAAAAAAACAGAAACTTCAAAAAAAACAATTATTCAAGACCTGAGCAAACAGAAATTATTGATTTATATAGGAACACCGATTCTAAACAAAGCAAAAAACATAATAGGATCCGTGGTAATGGAAATTCCTATTACTGCAATCAATAAAATAATGTTTGAATATTCCGGAAACAATGGACTTGGAAGAACAGGCGAAACTTATTTGGTAGGCAATGATTATCTGATGAGAAGCAATTCGAGGTTTAAAGAAAATGCTGTTTTCAATACAAAAGTAGCTTCTGAGTCTGTTGTAAATGCCTTTAATGGAATAATAGGTATTGATATAGTAAAGGATTACAGAAATATTACTTGTTTAAGCTCATACAGCAAGGTAAATATTGAGGGGCTTGATTGGGTAATATTAGCAGAAATTGATGAACAAGAAGCAATGATACCGGTTTATGCTATAAGAAACAGTATCTTACTAATAAGTATAATTATTGCCGCAAGCGTATTTATTTTTGCATATCTGATTTCAAGGAAGATTACATTGCCTCTCAAGAGACTACAAAAAGCGAGCGAACAAATAGGTAGCGGAAATTACGAGGTTAACTTAAACGTGTCTTCATTGGATGAAATAGGTTTGCTTACGGATGCATTTAATAATATGACATTGCAGCTGAAAGAACAAAGTATAGAGATAGAAGAAGAAAAAACAAAAAGAGTCAGCTCGCTGATAGATGGACAGGAAATGGAACGACAAAGATTATCAAGAGATATGCACGATAGTTTAGGACAATCACTTTTAGCGGTAAAAATAAAACTTGAACATGCTAAAAATTCTAATTTTGAAAAAAGTCAGCAAATAATTCTTGAAGCACAAGAACTATTAAGGACTACTATTAACGAAATAAAAAATATTTCAAATAATCTTATGCCCCTTGTTTTAGAAGCATTCGGGATAGAACAAGGCTTAAAAACCCTTTGTAAAAACACAGAAACAAACACAGGCATACATATTGAGTTTGCGAGTGAAAACATTCATGAATTGTTGGATTCAAGATTACAAATATACATATATAGAATTTCGCAGGAGGCTATAAATAACATTATTAAGCATTCATCTGCAACTTATGTAAAGTTTATAATAACATCTGATCAAGATTTCGTTTTTTTAAATATAACAGATAATGGAATTGGCTTTGATATGAATGCAATTGATGTAAAAAGTAATGGTATAGCAAATATTAAAGAAAGAGTTAAATTATTGAAAGGAGTGTGTGAATTTTATTCTTCTGTAGGAAAAGGAACAGAGATAGATATTAAAATACCTTTAAATAAATAAGCATGAATAAAATTAAAATAATATTGGTTGACGACCATCGTTTGTTCCTTGATGGAATAAAATCGCTTTTATCGGAAGTTGATTTTATTGATATTATTGGCGAAGCTTCGAGTGGCAATGAGTTGTTAACGTTTCTTCCCAACCAAAAACCTGATTTGATAATGATGGATATAAGCATGAAAGGGCTTTCGGGCATAGAAGCTTCTAAACAAATTACGGATTTATATCCTGATATTAAAATCATGATTCTATCTATGCACACCAACGAAGAATTTGTTATCAATGCGATTAAAGCTGGTGTAAAAGGTTACTTGTCAAAAGACACATCAAAGGAAGAATTGTTGGGTGCCATAAAAATTATTCATGAGGGAGGCGAATGTTACAGCAAGTTGATTTCAGATAATTTTCTAAAAAGTTATGTAAAAAAAATCAAAACAGAGCAAAATTTAATGGAAAGCAAAACCTTAACGCAAAGGGAAATTGAAATACTAAAACTTGCTGTAGTAGGTTTTAGCAATAAGGAAATTGCCGATAAACTTTTTATAAGTACCAAAACTGTGGATAGTCATAAAAATAATATTATGCAAAAGCTAAAGTTGAAAAATACAGCAGAAATGGTACTTTATGCGGTAAAAAATAAAATTATTGAAGTTTAAAATGCTTTTACGCTCCTAGTCTTTTCTAAGGAATTTTCTTACTAAATCAAAAAAACACTTACAAATAATTCAATTTTTTTTCTATTGATAGATAAATAGGATGGTTTTACATTTGTACTCTAAAAATAAAAAAAATTAAGAGTTATGAAAGTGAAATTTGCAAGCCTAAGTTTATTGTTTCTATTTACAATATTATTAAACAATACATTAAAATCCCAGAATAATTCTGAAAGCGATTCTACAAAAACAAAACTAAAATTAAATATTGGCTCAGATATTGTGAGCAGATATGTATGGCGTGGAACTGATTATGGAAATTCGCCAGCAATTCAACCAACACTATCTATTTCTGCTGCAAATTTTGAAATTGGCTGTTGGGGTTCTGTTGCAACTAACAGTTTTTACAAAGAAATAGATTTATATGTAAAATATACCTATAAAAATTTCTCCCTTATTTTTACAGATTATTATATTCCATCAACAAATGGAACACCCGCTTCTCCCGATACTCGTTATTTTACTTTTAAAGATAAGACAACAGCTCATGCTTTTGAGGGTTCATTACTTTTTAAAGGAGGTGATAAGTTTCCACTATGGCTGCTTGGTGGTGCTTACTTTTATGGAAATGATAAAAGATGGGGGTATGATGCACAAAAAGACATTGATGAAAAAACATACTTTTCAAGTTATTTTGAAGCAGGTTACACATTTGCAATACAAGAAAATAGCCTTGATTTAGTTATCGGTATCACTCCTTCAGCTGGAGCTTATGGTAATAAATTTGGTGTTGTAAATATGGGAGTATCAGGTATTCGTAAAATAAAAATTTCAGATAATTTTGAATTACCCCTTAAAGCTTCATTAATATTTAATCCTCAAGCATCTACTGCTTTTTTTACATTAGGAATAACATTGTAAATCAAAAAAATAAAATCATTTAAAACTTTAAAACTATGTTAGAAACAGGTTCAACTGGGTTTATGCTATTGGCAACATCGTTGGTAATGCTTATGACTCCCGGTCTTGCTTTTTTTTATGGAGGCTTGGCTACAAAAAGAAACATTTTAGGAATAATGATACAAAGTTTTGTGTCATTAGGGTGGACTACTGTATTATGGGTTATTTTTGGATATTCACTTTGCTTTAGTGGTGGAGAGGGTGGAATTTTTGGAAATCTTAATAAAGCCTTTTTAATGGGTGTTGGCATGGATAGTATGTATAGCAATGGGAAAATTCCTGAGTTTGTATTTATTGCCTATCAAATGATGTTTGCCATTATCACACCGGCATTAATTACCGGAGCATTTGCAAATCGTGTTACATTCAAATCATACATGATCTTCTTAACCTTTTGGCAAATTTTAGTTTACTATCCATTTGTACACATGATATGGGGTGGTGGATTATTAGCTCAATGGGGTGTTTTAGACTTTGCAGGTGGTATTGTAGTTCATGCAACAGCAGGTTTCGCTGCTTTAGCATCTGTATTTTATGTGGGTGCACGTGTTGACAAAAACTCAACGCCCAATAGTATTCCATTGGTAGCCATTGGTAGTGGATTGCTTTGGTTTGGCTGGTATGGTTTCAATGCAGGATCTGAAGTGTGTGTTGATAATATAACTTCATTAGCATTTTTAAATACAGATATTGCTGCATCTTTTGCAACGATGTCGTGGTTAGTTATAGAATGGAGTCGCGAAAGAAAACCAAAATTGGTAGGCTTATTAACGGGAGGAATTGCCGGATTAGCTACTATAACGCCATGTGCAGGATTTGTTCCTTTGTGGGCATCTCCAATAATCGGGACTGCGGCTGGTTTAATATGTTATTGGGCAGTACAATTTAAAAATAAAATGAAATGGGATGATGCGCTGGATGTTTGGGGCGTTCACGGTATCGGAGGTGTTTTCGGAACCATTATGCTGGGTGTATTTGCATCAAAAGCAGTAAATTCTGCTGGTGCTGATGGCTTGTGGTTTGGAAATGCAAGTTTTTTTGGAAAAGAAATTGTTGCAGTTGCAGTTGCATCTATTTATGGGTTTATATTTACTTATATTATGCTTATAATAATAAATTATATAACTCCTGTTCGGGTATCTGAATCTGAAGAAGTATTGGGACTTGATCATTCAATACATGGAGAAAAAGCCTATGACGAAGGTGCTTTATAAAAGATAGATTATTAAAACTAAAAAATTATATATACAAAAAACGCTGTAAAAATTATAATTTTTACAGCGTTTTTTTAATTTATTAAATCGCAATTTACTTTTGAAATTAATGTTTTTTTAATTGCATTTTTCTTACTTTTGGTAAGTATTTATAAATTACCTGATAAAGCATTATGAATAAAGAAAACCCAAACAATAAAACACAACTTCAAACCAAAGACGAAATTGGTGCTCTAACCGAATCTTTCAACCTTATGATGAGCCATTTAGAGCAACAAAGTCAGGAATTACAAAAAGAAAAATTACTACGATTACAATCCGTTATTGACGGACAAGAACTTGAACGTCAGCGGCTTTCGCGTGAGTTGCACGATGGCTTGGGGCAATTGCTAATTGCCATTAAACTCAAATTGGAAAGCTTGGTTTTTACAGATCGTTCAAAACTATTATACACCATCGAAGGGATTAAAACCTTATTTGACAGCACCATAGATGAAGTAAAACGCATATCTTACGATTTAATGCCATCCGTATTGTACGAATTTGGATTATCAAAAGCCATCCGAAACTTATGTGAAGACATTGAAAATCGAACACATTTATCTATTGCATTTACTTATGAATGCAATGCTGACAAAATGGATAAAGTTATGAAAACATATCTTTTTCGTATTGTTCAGGAAGCAATGAATAACATCGTAAAACATGCCGAAGCAACCAAAGTAACAATTGTTTTGCAACTCGAAAACGATGAAATTCACTTAAAAATTGAAGACAATGGCAAGGGTTTTGAGTTGGAAACTCTATTTCAATCGCTCAAAACCAACGGAATATACAATATGCGTGAAAGAGCACACTTATTAAATGGTAGTTTTGAAATAGAATCAATCCCTACAAAAGGAACAATTATAAATGTAAAAATACCGATTAAATAGCAATAATATAAAAACCATTCAAGCAAATTACTTATTTTTGTCTAAAATTTAACAACTACTCTGTATGCCAAACATTAAAATAATGTTGATTGACGACCATCAAATTGTAAGAGATGGCATAAAAGCATTACTCGAAAGCCTTGAAAATGTTGAAGTAATTGGCGAAGCATCTAATGTTCCCGAATTGTTAGAGAAATTGCAATATGCACAGCCCGATATTATTGTAACTGATATTTCGATGCCCGATATTTCGGGAATTGAGTTAACAAAAATTATTAACGAAAACAAGAAATACCAAAGCATTAAGATATTAATACTCTCGATGTACA
>CAYTJB010000019.1:17655-21383 GCA_964437995.1 uncultured Bacteroides sp.
ATTTGATGCCATAAACGCAATTTACAATGGCAATGAGTATTTTAGCGAATCTATTTCTAATATTATTCTTAAAAGCTACATTAAAAAAGTAAAATCAGACGAAAATGCTGAAAAAAAAGAAGCTTTAAGCATCCGTGAAACCGAAATACTAAAGCTTTTCATGCAAGGGTTTTCTAATCAGGAAATTGCCGACAAACTATTTATTAGTATTAGAACCGTTGAATCGCATAAAAATCACATTATGCAAAAATTAGAACTCAAAACCGTTGTTGATTTAATGAAATTTGCCATTAAAAATAAAATTGTAGAACTATAAAAATGAACAATATATTAATTGCACTAATAATTGGAATTGTAGCAGGCATCATAGATGTAATTCCAATGATAATACAAAAGCTCGATAAATATGCAAATATATCCGCTTTTACACATTGGGTTGCCATGGGATTAATTATTCCATTCGTGGACTGGAATATGCAACCATGGCTAAAAGGATTGATAATAGCCGAATTAACTTTAATTCCTGTTATGGTATTGGTATTTCCAAAAGATAAAAAAGCACTTATTCCTATGATTATATTTTCAGCTATATTAGGAATTGGAGTAGCTATTGCCGGAGCTAAATTTATTGGGTAATAGATTTCAATTATTGACCTGTATTTTATAAAAAGCTTTTTAGCTACGTTCTATAATATTCTTATTTTTACACAATATTTCAAAACTATGATTGTTTTCCCAAATTGCAAAATAAATTTAGGCTTGTATATTGAAAATAAGCGTGATGATGGTTTTCACAACATCAAAACGGTGTTTTATCCTATTCAATTAACAGATGTGCTGGAGATTATTGAATCTGATACAATCCATTTTTCGATGACAATGAGTGGAATTCCTATAAATGGCAATACAGAATCTAATTTATGTGTAAAAGCTTACGAATTACTAAAAAATGACTTCCGATTACCTGCTGTTAAAATCCACTTACATAAAGCAATACCTCATGGTGCAGGCTTAGGAGGCGGTTCTTCTGATGCTGCTTTTACTATTAAAATGTTGAATAATAAATTTAATCTTAATTTATCCAATTTGCAGATGCAACAATATGCAAGCAAATTGGGTAGCGATTGTGCTTTTTTTATCGAAAACAAAGCAGTTATAGCAAAAGGAAAAGGCGAAAGATTTGAAAATATTGAGATTTCTTTAAAAGGCTATTATATTCTTATTGTTAAACCTAACGTTTATGTGAGTACCCCCGAAGCTTACCAATGCGTAAAGCCACGCAATACAGAAATTGATATTGAAAGCATTATAAAACAGCCTATTGAAAAATGGAAAGATACGCTTATCAACGATTTTGAAGAAAGTATTTTTAAGAAATATCCTATCATTGCTTCTATTAAAGAGATACTTTATAATAATGGAGCTATTTATGCAGCTATGAGTGGTAGTGGTGCCGCAGTTTTTGGGATATTTAAAGAAGTCCCTTCTATCTTACCCTTTCCTGAAAGTAGTTTTTGTTTTAAATGCAGAATTGGTTAGTATAAATCATTTTTTATCGAAAAGCCACTTCATTGGGTGCTCCGCTTATAAAATCAACTAACCTTAAAATATCTTGCCCCGAAATGCTAAATACAAAATCTGATTTACCATTAGGAAGCATTGGATAATATGCTATATTCAACTGAAAAGTCTGAAAAACGAGATTGTCGTTTCTTATTCGCAAGCCAGCGCCAACGCCTAAAAAATATTTTTCAGTAAATATAAAATGCTGGTTTGAGCCTAATATACCCACATTCCAAAACCCATATAAAGCAAGTTTGAAACCATAAAAATTTGCTGGCGTAAAAGCTACGGTTTCTAATTTAGCCGATAATTTTTGTGTACCTTGCACCAAAGGACTTTGCATCTCTCTTACTGTTTCGTCTAAAGAAATATGCTCGCCATCAAAGCGATTGATACCCAATACATAATTGATATTAAAAAAGTTACGAAACTTATATTTTTTATGAAAATATAAATTGCTAAATGAATTTAGTGAAAATCTAAGGGTGCTTTGCTCTAATTTCATACCATTTTTGTAGCCACCAAAGCCAATTTGGGCATATAAATATCCAAAATTATTAATCACATTACCTGCAGAAAACTGCCAGCCATAGTATGATCGATTGCTAAACTCTCTTTTTTCAGTTCCTGTAGTAAATTCTAACAAATAACCACAAGGTATATCTTCGGTATTTCCGAAAGCATATATTAAATTTCCTTTTAAATAATTTCGTTTTGATAATGCTATTTTTGCTAAAAATAAATCCGATTGATGATATATATTATTAGTATCGGGAGCAACCATAGGTCTTTCGGTAAAATGAGTTTTGTAATAACGAGCCGAAAATATAAACCGCAACGAATTCATTTTTTTTTGCTCTTTACTCAGCGAAAATGATCTGCCTAACCAAACATCAGTATTATTGTATTTTAAAGGCTGATTGTAAAGATTTTGATTTTGAATATTTTGTTTAATTAGTTCGTTACTATGTGAAAAAGCAAGACCACCAGCATATTTAGTTTTTGTGGTAACAAAACTACGTTCGGCATACATTCCAATTTTTTCGGCATCATACATTGATTGATAAAAAACACCTGCATTAATAAAGGTTTGCCTGATATTGTTGAATTTGTATTCCCCTCTATAACCATAATGTTGCGAAGAATCTTTGTCGTAAAACATTGTATTACTCAATTCATTACCAAAACCTAAAAAATTCAAATCGTATAACTCCATACTACCCGCTCTGCTACCAATATCAGGGCTAATACCTATTGAAAACAAATCTCGCGTAACAACAAACAAATCAACCGAATCACCTTTAGCTTTTTTTACATAAATCTTGGCATCATATATGT
Source organism: uncultured Bacteroides sp. (assembly GCA_964437995.1). Taxonomy (GTDB): domain Bacteria; phylum Bacteroidota; class Bacteroidia; order Bacteroidales; family JACABE01; genus JACABE01. The sequence goes on from CAYTJB010000019.1 coordinate 20,557, forward strand.
AGGGCAAGGTTCGCAAAATACGTTCGTTTTCTGCAAGTAAATATGGATTAAGTTTTTCCCCTTTCCTCACTATCAAATTTCCCTTAATTGCTTTTTCAAAAGTAATAATATGAATATCATTTGCGGCTTTTCCCAACCACGATTCTATTTCCATTGAAGTATCCAATACTGATGTGCCAAAAGGTTCAAGCCTTTTAATAATAATATTTCTAATTTTCCTATCTTTGTATGGCTTATATCTATCTTCACTCTTGGCTGTTAATTCTGTTTCAGTTATTGTATCGCTTGGATCTCGCGTAATCAATATTTCGTACAGTTCTTTGGTAATAGGATTCCGAGCCGATTTTATTTTTAACGAATCGTAAAATTGATTAGTTTTAATATCAGAAATATTTTTAACTTTATAACGAGTTTTTTTTTGAATTAACAATACAGTGTCTTTATATGCAGTAATTGATTTTTTCCCAATTTCAATAACACTTCCTTTGCTTAATGAAATTGTATCAAATTTAATCTTTCTATTATTTTGTGCTTTTAAGGAATTAGAAATTACTAAAGCACAAATACTTACAAAAGTTACGATTAATATTTTTTTTGATATTTTCAAAATATTTTTTTAATAAAAATTTTTATAACAAAAAGTGCTATCTTTCAAAAAAACTAAATAGCGATTGCAAGGAAATAATGAAATTTACTTGATTTTGCTACACAGTTTGCTTTGTCATTCCGAGTGATAACGAGGAATCTCAATAATAAAGTATTCTTTATTATTAATGAGATGCTTCACTTCGTTCAGCATGACAAAAAATAAGTTCAACAAAACAAAA
>CAYTJB010000020.1:0-21334 GCA_964437995.1 uncultured Bacteroides sp.
GCTCTTTTAAAAGACAAAATGTAAAGATTGCAGGGTGTGAAGATCTGGAGCTTGATGTGGATTGCGATAAAGGATTGGGTATATCATTAATTATGAGCGGTTCCAAATCTTTTTTAAATTCGTCAGGTCATACATTATTTGAAGACAGTCATCTAATTCATTATATTGATAATCAATTTACAGACCTTAAACCTTATGTGTTAGACGCATTAATACTTGAGTATTCTCTTTATAAGAAATTTGGGTATGATTATAAAATCTATAAAAAAGATTATATTGTATCGGATATATTTGAAAATCATATTATCAAATCAGTTTTAGAAACACCAATTGATTTTACCAACATTCTATCAAGGTAATAATTTATATCCAAAGAGCAACTTCTTGAATTTAAAGAAGATATCCGTATTTTCCATAAAACCCATAAATTCTTCGGCATCGGGTCCATACGCAAAGATAGGAACCATAATAGCTGTATGATTAGTTGTGGAAAATTTGCCTTTGGGTTTTCTATCCACCAATTTATTTTCGGTTAAAGTATAACCGCCAGTTTCGTGGTCGCCAGTGACAACTACCAGTGTTTCGCCATTCTTTTTTGCATAATCCAACACCATTCCTACCACATTATCAAAATCAAGCATTTCGCTTATTAAAGTATCTTCAGCATTGCTGTGGCAAGCCCAGTCAATTTGAGAGCCCTCTATCATTAGGAAAAATCCTTTTTTATTCTTTTCCAATACAGAAATGGCTTTAGCAGCAGATTTTTCAAGCATATTGCCTCTGCCATTTAACATAAAAGGAGGTTGGTCAGCATATAATAGAGCTGCAATCTTAGTATTTTTAGCAGCTTGAAGCTCATCTATATTATACACTACTTGATAATTGAGTTTTCTGAGACTATCGCTCAAATTGCGTTTGTCTTTGCGGTCTTCAAAGAATTTTCTGCCACCTCCAATAAAAACATCTACATCAGTCTTTAAAAACCAAGGTGCAATATCTTCGTAATTACTTCTTTTCGACTCATGTGCAATAAATGCCGCAGGTGTAGCATGTGTAACAGCACAGCTGGCTACCAATCCTGTTGAAAATCCTTTTTCTTCGGCTAATTCGAGGATAGTTGGTAAGGTTTTCCCATTGGTATCAACGGCTAAATATCCATTTTTTGTTTTACTTCCAGTAGAAAAAGCAGTGGCTCCTGCTGCAGAATCGGTTATATAATCTTTGGCTGAATAGGTTTTATGAAAACCTATAATTTTGAATTTTGCAATATTAAGATTATCTCTTTTTGCAGTAATCGCAGCATAAATTTGAGCCGTACCCATTCCATCGCCAATTAAAAATATAATATTCTTTGGTTTTTTGAGTGTTTTTGGATTTGGAGAGCCAGCATATATTGAAGATATACAAAGAAATACAATGGCAGTAATTAGAAAATAATTTAAAGATTTTTTCATTCGTATATTTTATCTTATTGATATTTAATAGTTCTGGGTTTGCTTAGAGTGGAGCTATGAATTTTACTCTTCTTTATTCAACTGATGGTGTTTTCATTGCTGTTAAGCGGTTAATAACATCATTGTATATTTGAGAAAGCTCTTTTATGCGAAAGCAATAATATTGCATACTATTTAAAAATTGTTGACGATTTATTTGATGCTTTTTATAAAGATAATTGTACCAATTTATTGTGTATTGCTTTGTATCTTTCCCATCTTGCATATTATTTTGTAAAGCAGCTTCAATAAGAAAAACATCAACTAAAACATCAGTTATTTGGGTATGATTGAGTATTTTTCCATAATTTGGCGGAGCAACTTCTTTTTTTGAATTGCACGAAATAAAAAGTATAAAAACAAAAAACAAACAAATTTTTCTTAACATATTACTCTTTATTAAACAATAAACGCTGTCCTTTGGTTGATTCATTAAATTTACCATCACAATACACCAAATTTCCATTTACAAAAGTATGTGTAATTTTCGACATAAAAATATGATTTTCAAATGGCGACCATGCACATTTGTATAATATATTGTCTTTTTGCACTTTCCACGGGTTGTTAATGTCAACCAACACAATATCAGCATAGTAACCCTTGCGTATAAATCCTCTTTTTTCGATACCAAACAAAATAGCTGGATTGTGGCACATTTTTTCAACAATTTTCTCCATTTTTATTTTATCTTGATGGTATAAATCGAGCATGGCTACTAATGAGTGTTGTGCTAATGGACCTCCCGAAGGTGCTTTAAAATAAGAGTTTTGCTTTTCTTCATAAGTATGAGGTGCATGGTCGGTAGCAATTATATCTATCTTATCAGACAAAACAGCCTCTAACAAAGCTTTGCGGTCATTAGTAGTTTTAATTGCCGGATTCCATTTGATAAATGTGCCTTTTTCGCTATAATTCTCATCGGAAAACCACAAATGATGCACACAAACTTCTGCTGTAATCAGTTTTTCGCCTAATGGAAGCGTATTATCAAATAATTCTACTTCATCAGCTGTTGATAAATGAAGTATATGTATACGTGTATTGTGTTTTTTAGCTAATTTTATTGCAAAAGATGATGATGAAAAGCATGCTTCGCTACTCCTTATGAGTGGATGAGCTTGCATAGGAATATCTTCACCATATTTTTGCTTATAAATTTCTACATTTTGCTTAATTATTTTTTCATCTTCGCAATGTAATGCAATCAACATTTTTGATTTGGAGAAAATATTTTCTAAAGTTACAGAATTATCAACCAACATATTTCCTGTAGAAGCGCCCATAAATACTTTGATACCACATACATTGCGTGGATTGGTTTTCAGAACTTCTTCGATATTATCATTGGAAGCACCCATGTAAAAAGAGTAGTTTGCCAGCGATTTTTCGGCGGCTAAGTTGTATTTTTCTTCTAATACTGTTTGTGTAAGTGTTTGAGGAATGGTATTAGGCATTTCCATAAACGAAGTAATGCCTCCTGCCACTGCAGCTTTACTTTCGGAGTAAATATCGCCTTTGTGGCATAAACCCGGTTCGCGAAAATGCACTTGGTCGTCAATAATGCCAGGTAAAAGATATTTTCCTTCGGCGTTTATTTTTTCAAAATTTGAATATTTATTACAAAAATCATCTATTGGGCTATCGAAAAATATATCAATGATAAAACCGTTTTCTATCGCAATATTTCCTTTATTAATAGACCCTTCGTTAACAATGTTAGCCTGAAGGATTACATAATTCGATTGCAACATAGTTTTTGATTATAAAAAAGATCGCATAAAACGGTCTTCAAATTATTTTAAACGTTCGTAATTTTTAAACCAACTTGCCATTTTCATACTAAGTACACCAATAAAGGCTTCTTTAAAAATACCTTTGCTCATTTTTGACGTTCCTTCAGTTCTGTCAGTAAAAATAATGGGAACTTCTACTACATTAAAGCCTAATTTCCAAGCTGTAAATTTCATTTCTATCTGAAAAGCATAGCCCATAAATTTTATTTTATTTAGATCAATGGCTTTTAATACTTCTGCACGATAGCATTTAAAACCAGCTGTGGTGTCCATAATTTTCATTCTTGTAATAAATCTTACATAAATAGATGCAAAATACGACATCAGTACGCGTCCCATGGGCCAATTAACCACATTTACACCTTTAATATAGCGTGAACCGATAGCAACATCGCCACCTTTATTGGCACAAGCATCGTATAAACGAGATAAATCCTCAGGATTATGAGAAAAATCAGCATCCATTTCGAAAATATATTCATAATGTTTCTCAATTGCCCATTTAAAACCGTGAATATAAGCTGTTCCTAATCCAAGTTTTCCTTTACGTTCTTCAATAAAAAGCTTGTCGGGAAACTCTTGCATGAGCTGCTTCACAATATTAGCAGTTCCATCGGGCGAATTATCTTCAACTATTAATATATCAAATGCTTGTTGCAACGAAAAAACTTTGCGAATAATTCGTTCAATGTTTTCCTTTTCGTTGTATGTTGGGATAATAACTATGCTGTCTGACATTATGCTTGAGATTTTTTATGAATATTTTTTACAACTGGCAAAAATAAATGAAATTATGATTATAAAACGAGAAATAGCTTTGATTATTATAAAATACAATCTATCAGGTTGTTAAATATTGTTAATTGAGTTTATTTTTCTTTTACTAAAAAAACATATACAGGAAAATGGTCGCTGTAGCCACCCATAAAAGTAGTTCCAACATAAGTTCTCCATGGATAACCTGTATATTGCCCATCTTTGGTTGTAAGATAGTTTTTGTTATAAACTTTAGCTTGATACAATCTGTAAGAGCTTTTGTCTTTTTCAATCAGAGGGTAAGAAACAATAATTTGATCGAACAAATTCCAGGAATCTCTGTAAGCCAATGAGCCAACGCCATCTTTAAATAATTTATAAGAAGGGTTGTATAAATCACCAAGTTTGCATTCTTCTATTGTTTTCTTAGCCTTTAAATATTTTACTAAACTAGCATCTATGGGATCATCATTCAAATCGCCCATAATAAGTATTTTGGCATTGGGATCTCTTTGCATAATAGAATCGGCAATAGAACGACAAACCTGTGCTGCCCTTGCACGTTTGGGTTCGCTTCTTTTTTCACCGCCACTGCGTGAGGGCCAGTGATTTACAATAATATAAATGGGGTCTCCATCAAATAATCCAGAAACAACCAATTGAGAACGAGTATAAAAACCTGTATCATTAGGCATTGTAACTTCAACAGGATAGCTATTAATAACTGTAAAATGTTGTTTTTGATAAATTAAACCCACATCCACACCTCTTTTATCAGGAGAATCGTAATGTACAATTCCATAATTCATAGATTTTAAGGCAGGTTGATTAATTAAATCTTCCAAAACGCTTCTGTTTTCTATTTCAGAAAGTCCCATAATTACAGGACCGCCTTTTACTTTTTCGTCGCCAATTCTTGAAATTACTTCCGACATGTTTTTCATCTTAATATTGTATCTTTCAGTATTCCATCGATATTTGCCATCTGGTGTAAATTCTTCGCCATTCAAATTATCTTGTTTGATGGTGTCAAAAAGGTTTTCGAGGTTGTAAAAACCAACACAACCAACTTTAGCTTGTTTTTGAGCATTTACTGATAAAGAAAATAGCAAGAATATTGCTATAAAAAATATTCCAAGTGTTCTAATTTTTAAGTTCATTATGTAAATTATTTTAAGTTTAGTATAAATAAAATTAACTCGCAAAGATACACTCTTTTTAAGTATTTTATTACTAATTTGTATAACAATATATTTTTTTAACTTTTGTACTTAAAACTTTGTAAATTTACAAACTTTTTTAAACCTAATATCCCAATGAAGATTGCATTATTTGGAAAAACCATCAACGAAGAAAGTATTGAGTATCTTAAGTTATTGGTATCAAAATTAGAAGATGCTGGTATATATTTAATGGTTTATGAGCCATTTCTAAAAACTATTAGTAATCAAATATCGTTTAAAAAAACCATTGAAGTATTTACTAATCATACACAAATTTGCAACCAAGTTAATTTTCTTCTATCAATTGGTGGTGATGGCACAATGCTCGATACCATCACATTGGTAAGAGATTCGGGAGTGCCAATTTTAGGAATAAACTTAGGGCGACTTGGTTTTTTAGCAAGTATTAACAAAGACATGATAATTCCTGCAATTAATGCTATTATTGAGGGTAATTACACTTTAGATAAGCGTACTTTAGTAAAAATAGAAACAGAAAATAATTTATTTGGAGAGCTCAATTATGCCCTTAACGAAATGACGGTTTATAAGCAAAGTCCACATACAATGCTTACCATTAAGGTATATGTAAATAATGAATTTTTAAATTCATACTGGGCTGATGGATTAATAATAGCCACTCCCACAGGTTCAACTGCCTATTCGCTTAGTTGTGGAGGACCTATTATTACACCTGATTCCGAAAACTTTATTATTACCCCAATTTCTACACATAATCTTACGGTGCGTCCAATTGTAATTCCCGATAGTAGTCTTATAAAAATAAGAGTTGAATCACGCGAAAGCAATTATTATGCAAGCCTCGATTCACGCTCTATTAGTGTTCCCTCAGCTACCGAGCTAATTATTAAAAAAGAATCTTTTAATATTAATTTATTAAAAATGAACAACCAAAACTTCTTTTCAACTATCCGACACAAACTTTTATGGGGTAGCGATACACGAAATTGATTTTTTTTACGTTATAGTTATCAATATTGAAAATAGTTTGTAATTAATAGATTTTTTATGATGAAAAAAGAGAAATTTCTGTTTCTAATTCATAACTCTCAAAACATAATAATTGTTAAAAGCACAGAGGTTTATGATTAAATCTCTCAATAATATTGTTTTAAACTAAAAAAAAAATTACTTTTGCTGACTTATGATAAAGTCAACTTTAAAACAGTAATAATATTGTTACAAGCTATTATTTAGTCTATTACAATAAAAAATGAATCAAAAATGAAGAAGATAACCATCATTATTTGCGGATTACTTTTAACAATAAGTACTTACGCACAACGTTCGGAAATTGGAGTATTACTCGGAACATCTTATTATTTAGGCGAACTAACACCTAACCAGTTTGGTAATCTTAATTTTGCAGGTGGTTTAGTATATCGGTACAATTTAAACCCTCATTGGGCTTTAAAATTAGATGCTCTTTACGGAACTTTAGATGGTAGTGATGCCGAACATGGAAAGATAAGAAATTTAAGTTTTAAATCCCGTGTTCTTGAGTTCTCTGCACAAATTGAATTAAACTTTTTTGAATATTTAACTGGGAGTAAAAGTCATCGCTTTTCTCCTTATATTTTTGGTGGAGTAGCTGCATTTAATTTCAATCCACAAGCTATGGATAATATTGGGCAATGGCATGACTTACAACCATTAGGAACCGAAGGGCAAGGCACTATTAATTACCCAACAAAAAAAGCATATAGCCTTACTCAATTATCCATTCCATTTGGCATAGGTTTTAAATTTAGTGCTTCAAAAATCATTTGTATTGGTGCAGAATGGGGATTACGTAAAACATTTACCGATTATATTGACGATATAAGCACAACTTATGTGGATAAAAACATATTAGCCAACGAAAAAGGACCTATCGCGGGATATTTATCAGATCGAACAACTGAACTTATAGACCCCCTCACTGGTTTGTACCGCCCAGGTAATCAAGAAAATCAACAAAGAGGCAACTCATCAAATAAAGATTGGTATTCCTTTGCTGGAGTTACAATAACTGTTAAATTAGGTGCCAAAACAAAGCCAAGTTGTTTCGACAAAGGATTTAATTATAAAGAAAATATTTATTATTAGAGAATTACGATATTAGATTGTTGTTAACTACCTACAGATTTAGTTGCAATTACTAAGAAATTGAAGGATAATGAGTTTGAAGGAACAATTAGATAAAAACAATATACCTCAACATATTGCCATTATTATGGATGGCAATGGCAGATGGGCAAAACAACGTCAATACGATCGTAGTTTTGGCCATGAAAGTGGAGTAATATCTGTAAAAGATACCGTTGAAGCTGCTGCCGAAATTGGAGTAAAATATCTTACCCTTTATGCCTTTTCTTCCGAAAATTGGAATCGACCTAAAGAAGAAGTAGATGCTTTGATGAGTTTGTTAGTAAGAACCATAAATCACGAAACAAAGGCATTAAATGATAACAATGTACGCTTACAAGCCATTGGCGATTTACAAAGCTTAGAAGCCGAAACATACAACGAATTACAAAAATCAATTGAAAATACAGCTTCTAATACTCGTATGACCCTTGTTCTTGCGCTTAGTTATAGCTCAAGAGGAGAAATTACGAATGCTATTCAACAAATTGCGTTAAAAGTAAAAGATAAGGAAATACAAATTGAAGATATAAATCAAGATGTGGTTTCTTCTTTTTTAAACACAGCTAATTATCCCGACCCCGAACTCCTAATCAGAACCAGTGGCGAATATAGAATTAGTAATTTTTTACTTTGGCAAATTGCTTATACAGAACTCTATTTTACACCAATATTATGGCCCGATTTCCGCAAAGAAAATCTCTATGAAGCAATCTTAGATTATCAAAACAGAGAAAGAAGATTTGGAATGACCAGCGAACAACTATTAAACTTTTAAACGGATGAAATTCAGAATATTTTTAATTTTCTCATTATTTATTTTTTCTGCACACATTACCAATGCTCAAATATCATTAGGTAATGATTTATCAGAAATTGATTACTCAACTCCCAAAGAATATGAAATTGGTGGAATCACTGTAACAGGTGTCCAATTTTTAGATAACAACATGCTCATTTTAATTTCGGGATTGTCTGTTGGTGATAAAATCACAATACCTGGCGATAAAATATCAGGAGCTATTGACAAACTTTGGGAACAAGGATTGTTTGAAAACGTCAAAATTTCAGCTACAAAAATACAAGGGCGTACTATTTTTCTTGATATTTTTTTGCAAGAAAGACCCCGCTTGTCAAAATTCAAATTTACAGGAATTCGTAAAGGCGAAGCCGATAATGTAAGAGAAGAAATAAAACTTACCAGTGGCGACGTAATTACCGAGAATGTTATTACCCGTGCCACCAATAGTATTGTTGGTTATTTTACTAAAAAAGGATATTTAAACACCACCGTTCAAATTAAACAAGTTTCGGATACTGCTGTGAGCAATAGTGTGTTACTTCTTATTGATGTTAAAAAAAATAAAAGAGTAAAAATTGCAGAAATTAACATTCACGATAACCAATCTTTAAGCGACAGAAAAGTAAGAAAAGCATTTAAAGAAACCAAACGCAAAAAGATTTATCATATTTTTAAATCATCTAAGTATATTGAAGAAGATTATAAAACAGATTTAGAAAGCGTTATAGAAAAATACAACGAACTTGGATACAGAGATGCCAAAATTATAAAAGACTCCGTTACAAAAATTAACAACAAATTAATAAAACTTGATATTTGGGTTTATGAAGGTAAAAAGTTTTATTTCAACAATATAACTTTTGTTGGAAATACCAAATATTCTTCAAAACAATTAGGAGATATATTAAAAATACGTAAAGGCGATGTTTACAATCAAAGTGCATTAAATCAGAATTTATCATTTAATCCTAGTGGTTACGACATCAGCTCATTATATATGGATGATGGCTATCTTTTCTTCCAAGCAATTCCTGTTGAAGTGCAAGTAAACAACGATTCTATTGATATTGAAATTAGAATACGTGAAGGAAAACAAGCTCGTATTAACAAAATTACGGTAAAAGGAAACACTAAAACCAACGACCATGTAATTATTAGAGAAATAAAAACGCTACCTGGTCAACTTTTTAGTCGCTCCGATATTATCAGAACTACCCGCGAGTTAGCACAATTACGTTATTTTAATGCAGAATCTATCAAGCCAGTTCCTACACCTAATCCCGAAAATGGCACTGTTGATATTGAATACCAAGTAGAAGAAACCTCATCAGATCAGGTAGAAATCTCAGGTGGCTGGGGTGGAGGTATGGTTGTGGGTACACTAGGACTTTCGTTCAACAACTTTTCTGCAAAAAACTTATTTAAAGGAAAAGCATGGAGACCAGTACCACAAGGTGATGGACAAAAATTAAGTTTTAGAGGACAAACCAATGGAACTTATTATTACTCTTTAGGAGCTTCATTTACAGAGCCATGGTTGGGTGGTAAAAAACCAAACGCTTTTAGTGTTTCTTTTTCACACTCAAAACAAACCAATGGGCAATCTTCAGATAGCAAAGATTACGCATCAATGACGATTAATGGTGTTACAGTAGGATTAGGGAAAAGAGTAAAATGGCCCGATGATTTTTTTACTATTTATCATGCAGTTAGTTTACAAAATTATCATGTTGTAAATTATGGTTCATCGTTTTTATTTAGCGATGGATATTCAAATAATCTAAATTATGGCTTAACAATAGCCCGTAATTCAATAGATGCACCTATTTATGCTCGCTCGGGTTCTGAGATAGCATTGTCAATGCAGTTTACACCACCTTATTCATTGTTTTCAAATAAAGATTATAGTACTCAAAGCAATCAAGAAAAATACAGATTTTTAGAGTACCATAAATGGAAATTCAAAGCTTCGTGGTTTTTTAATCTTACAGGAAAGTGGGTTTTAAATACTAAAGCAAGATTCGGATTTTTAGGCTATTATAATAAAGATGTGGGATACCCACCATTTGAAAGATTTTACTTAGGTGGCGACGGTCTTTCTGGATATGCACTTGATGGTAGAGAAATAGTTGCCATGAGAGGTTATGGAAACAATTCTCTTTCGCCAAGAAGTGGAGGAAATGTTTATGATAAATATACTGTTGAATTAAGATACCCATTGTCGCTCAATCCTAACGCAACTATTTATGGGCTTGCTTATGTTGAAGGAGGAAATGCTTGGTCGGAATTTAAACAATTCAACCCATTTAATATGTATAAATCTGCTGGTTTTGGAGTTAGAATTTTCTTGCCAATGTTCGGACAGCTTGGATTAGATTGGGGCTATGGATTTGATAAAATACCAGGTGATATCAACAGAATTAATTCTGGAGGTCAATTTCATTTCTCTATCAACCAATCTATTGATTAATAATAGCAATTATTTTGGCACAATATTTGTAAAACATAGCATATAAATTTAAAATTCTACAACCATGAAAAAAATATTTTTAAGTACATTATTTCTCCTTTTTGTAACAGGAGTAAGTTTTTCGCAAAAATATGCGTATATTGATTCGGAGTATATTATGGATAATATTCCTGAATACAAAGATGCTCAAGCCGAAATTGACCAATTATCAAAACAATGGCAAAAAGAAATTGAGCAAAAGTTTAAAGAAATTGATAATCTCTACAAATCATTTCAAGCCGAATCGGTTTTATTGCCAGAAGAAGTGAAGAAAAAACGTGAAAACGAAATTATTGCAACTGAAAAAGATGCAAAAGATTTGCAGAAAAAAAGATTTGGCAAAGATGGCGATTTATATAAAAGGCGTCAGGATTTAGTAAAACCAATACAAGATAAGGTTTACAATGCCATCGAAAAAAGAGCTCAAGATAAAAATTACATTTTTGTTTTCGACAAAGCTGGTAGTTTAACCATTATGTATGCCGATTTAAAATACGACATAAGCGATGATATTTTGAACGACTTAGGTTACAAATTAAACAAAGCTCCCAAAATAATAAACACAAATACAAAAACTGATTCAAAATCAAATGAACCCAATACTCCATCTGCACCAAAATCTCGCAATCCAAATCAAAGAATAAATGAAAAAACAGATGAAAGAAAGTAATTTATACTGATTTCATTTGGTATAATTATCTTTTTTAACTGAAGAATTTATTTAATTTATTAATTTTTATATCTTTGCAAACTGAAATTTTATAAACAAAAAACACAATAGAAAAAATGAAAAATGTATTAAAAATTGTTATTATCTTAGGTATATTTGCAATGCCTTTATTTTCAAATGCACAAAAAGCAATAAAATTAGGACATATTAATTCTAATGATTTATTGAAAATGATGCCAGGTCGTGATTCTGCTCAAAAAGTGTTGGAAAAACATGCAAAAGAACTTGAAGCAACGCTTAAAGGAATGCAAACAGAACTTGAAACAAGATATCAAGAGTTTACATCAAATCAATCTCAAATGTCAGAACTAATTAAACAAACCAAAACCAAAGAATTGCAAGATATGCAAGCAAGAATTGAAGACTTTAGAGAAAACGCTCAAAAAGATTATCAAGATAGAGAGAAAAAATTACTAACACCTATTATTGACAAAGCTAAAAAAGCTATTGAAGATGTAGCTGCCGAAAATAAATATACTTATATATTTGATAGCGGAGTGGGAAGCATACTTTATCAAGAACCAAGCGATGATATTTTGCCTTTGGTAAAAAAGAAATTAGGTTTAAAATAAATGTTTTAAAAAAAGCTGTCTCAATTTTGAGACAGCTTTTTTGTTTGTAACAGAATTTCATAATCGTAGGCTCTATTTTTTAAAACCCCTTTTAATACCGATATGGTATCTGTAATAGTCCAATAAATTGGAAAATAACAGCTACTCTATCGGCATTATTTATACAGAGCGAAGCCGAAGTATACATGAATTCTAACAAACTAATTTATAATAAGTAATGGTATAACATCATTTTTTGGATTTCTAAATTTACCTTTCTTTTATGTTATCCGAAGCATACCACTCAGCATACGAATTTGAAGTTTCGTTTAATCTAATGCTAAATAGCTCAATGTTTTCAGGTAATTTATTTTTAATTCTTTCAGCAAAATCTATCAAAAAGTTTTCGCAACTGGGTTGATAGTTTACCAAAATTAATTTTTCGGACAATGATTTTACTTCTAACGAATTCACATTCTTTGTGTTAGTATTTAATACTAAAGCGTGGTCGAATGGCTTTACAATGCTTTCGTTTACAATCTGTTTTAACACACCAAAATCCATTACCATGCCATTTTTTGGGGAAGTAGTATCATTTAATGGTTCTCCAATTACAGTAACTGCCAGTTTGTATGAATGTCCATGAATATTTTTACATGGACCATCGTACCCCAGTAAAGCGTGAGCACTTTCAAACTTAAATTCTTTGGTAATTCTTATCTTTGACATTATCTAGCAAACTTAAACACAGATTTGCAATTTTTTCCGCTAATAGTAACAAAATATATTCCGCTTTCAAAGTTTGCAACATTAATCTTTTGATGGTTTAATACTTGCGTTGATTGATAAATAAAGCGTCCTCTTATATCAGTAATTGTAATATTTTCAGGAAGAGTTTGTAAATGGTTGATATCAATATTTAGTTCTTCTTTAGCTGGATTTGGGTAAATTGATACTTTATCGGATAAATCATAATTAACTGAAATATTTGAACCTCCACCCCAAACAGCAGCAACATATTCTGGATGATCAATATATGGATTTCTGTTATTTTGATAAGCATAAACTGCATTGTTACGGTTGATTTCTTTTGTGCTAACAGGGTCTTGCGTGTGCCATTGTATCATTAAATTAAGAAACCATGTTTTATAAGCGGGAAAAGAATTTCCAGTAAGAATTTGATCAGCCGAACCATTATTACTCCATCCGGCAATAAGATTTTCGTAACGAGTGGCTACATAAAAATAACTTCTTGCAAAATCTCCTTTAAAACTATCAATAGGTTCAAAAACTGTTCCTGTATATCCTGTTGTAGGATCTGAACTACCAAGTTTACTTCCGTTGGATGATGTCCATGTTGCACTTCCTACTTTACCATGAGGGTAACTACCTCTTTTGTTATTAACATATCCATCGGTTGGATAAACATGAAACAAATCAGACCTTTGTGGTGCGGATGCCCCAAGCCAACTATCACAAAATGAATGTTCTCTATTATAACAATCTCCTTCACTATTATAGCTACCACATTGATCAGTATTGTTTGATGAGTTTGTATACCAATAATTTGCAGTTCCATCTCCTCTTACAGAGTACATATCCCAAACTTTATTTGTAGGCAGATTGTCAGTAGTGGTATAACAAGCATAAAGTCCGTTATAGCCCATGTCAGTATGTCCTTTAATAATATTGTATAGTTGTGTTTTAAGAGTGGTGCCAGTACCTGTTGCTGTATTATAATAACCTGTAGGAATTTGAGCTATCGCAATATATTGAAGAATGAAAGCAATAGCAAGAAAACTGAAAAATCTTTTTAACATGATGATTTAATTATTTTATGAATATTTCTATGAAAATACTTTAGATAATTATAACAATTCAGCTTGTTATATGTTTACTAAAGTGTTTGTTTAAATTAATTTAATGTGTTCTATTAATATTTTTATTCCTATTATTATAAGTACCAATCCACCTATTAATTCGGCAGTTCGTGGTTTGATAAAACGATTGAGTTTTCCTAAATAAATTCCACCATAAGAAAAAATAAATGTTATAATTCCTATGATAATTGAGGCTTTCAGTATTGAAGCTTCCAAAAATCCAAAACTAATACCTACTACAAATGCATCAATGGTAGTAGCTAATGCCAACATAATTAATATATGATTTTGGCTGATATTAAATTTTCGTTCTTCAGGTTTTGCTTTGATGGCTTCTATTATCATTTTCAATCCAATAATAAACAGCAATGAAAAAGCAATCCAATGATCGATTTGCTCAATCATACCTTTAAATGCAACACCTAACAACCAGCCTAAAACAGGCATTATTGCTTGAAATAATGCAAAAATAATGGCTATTTTTAGACCTTTTTTGAGAGTTACATACGGCAATGTTCCACTTGTAAGCGAAACAGCAAAGCTATCCATTGATAAGCCTATTGCAATTAATAGTAGTTCTAAAAAACTCAAGGTTAAAATTTTTGGGGTGCAAAGTTAAATAAATAAAAGACTTAAAATACTTTTTTTAGACTATCTAAAAAAATATTTTCAAGTTGAGAGTAATACCAAAAAGATGTTTGTACGATGCAAGGTATAATTGATTAAATTTTTATACTTAATTCTATTATATAATCAGGTTATATCCTTTATCAAATATATCTGTAATATTTTTATTATGACTTAAATGATATGTAATAATGCCTATATTTTTAGCTGCCTCAATGTGCTGTATTGAATCATCAATAAACAAAGTTTCTTTGGGAATAAGCTGTTGATCTTGCAATACAAGTTCAAAAAATTCTTTGTTGGGTTTTCTCATTCCTATTTCATGCGAAAAATAAGCTTTCTCAAAAATGTCGTTAAAGTTATTATATCCAAGTTTTTGCAAATCAGTAATATAAATATCATAATGAATTTTATTGGTATTGCTTAAAAGAAAAGTTCGATAGATTTTTTTCAATTGTTTCAATAAAGAAACTCTTTTCTCAGGTAAATCAAGGATAATTTTATTCCACGCATAATCAATACTTTCGTCGCTTAAATTTTTACCAGAAACATCTCGAATGCCATTTCTGAAATCTTTTGGAGAAATAAGTCCTTTTTCTAAATTGTCGAATAAATCAATTTGAGCAGCTTTTGAGTATAATTTCTCAAAATCAGCTAAACCAATTTCTTTAAAAGCATTTACAGTAAGCTGATAATCAATGTTTAGTATAACTCCGCCAAAATCAAAAATGATGTTTTTTATTTTTTCTGTGCTGTGCATTATTATTTTTTAATTAAAATTTGGTATTTATACACAATTTCGTAATTTTGCAACCTCAAAAAAATAGCAATAGCTATTGGTCCTATAGCTCAGTTGGTTAGAGCAACTGACTCATAATCAGTAGGCCCCTGGTTCAAGTCCAGGTGGGACCACAAACTCAACAAAATTAGGCTTCCACAAATATCGGAAGCCTTTTTAATTATATGTATATTAATTGATTGCATCGTTTAAGTTTTTGCAAAGATAATAGAAAATGAGTCGCAAAGATATAAAATACCGAGTTTGCGTCGCAAAATAGCAGTAAAAAATTCAAAAATATATTTGCTTCAAAAGAAAGATATTGTTTCAATATCAGCCAATGATGTGGAATAAAAACCAAAATTTGAACATCGTACAAAAAACCAATTAACAAATTATTAGGAATTCGAAGAAAAAATGCTTATATTTGTGTCATAATTTTCTTTCATTTATTAACTAATTCTTAAATTATTATGAAAAAAATCTATTCTTTTTTTGCAATTTTTGTGTTAGTATCAATTTTTGCAGCCAATTTGATGGCACAACCTCAGTATTATAATTATATGATTGGGGGCATTGCAAATTCTTTACCATTTAATCAAGCTGATGGTAGTATGGTTCAAACACTAATTACACCAGGCGAGTTTGCTAATCCTACACCTGCCACGGGTGGTAATATTACCAGTATCTCTTTTAGAATTATGGCTACTATGGGACCCTTAACGTATTCCAACTTTAAAATTCTTATGGGACAAACAACTGATACCGTATTGCCTGCAGCTGCTTTTTATTCAGGTACTATGACTGAGGTGTTTTCAAGAGCAAGTGTAACCTATACTGCCGCTACCGATACATGGTTGACCATTACATTAGATGTTCCTTTCATTTATAATCCTTATCAAAGTTTAGTTATTCAAATTGAACAACGTGGTGCAACTGGTACTTTGGGTAGTGGTTGCTTATCTCAAACAGCTACTACTACAAATAGAAGATGTTATAGTGTTAGCGGGTATCCTTTTGTATATGGTGGCGTATCGACTAGGGTAATTAATTGCGGGGTAAATATTACTACTGTTGGGGTAAACAGTGCATTGTTATTACCTACACCAGGTTCAAATACCAATTATGTAAGTATTCCACATAATGCAGCCATGGTAGGATTTCCAAATATTACCATCGAAGCTTGGGTTAAACTTGGCTCTACCTCATCGGCAAATGCTATATTAAATAAAGGAGCCGGTTCTTTCGATTATCAATTTGGAATTAATCCTGGTGGTATTCCATATATGATAATTGGCGGATCAAGTGCAAATTCAACCGGATTGACCGTTACCGCAGGCGTTTGGACACATATTGCAGCAACATACGATGGTGCTAATGTAAGATTTTATAAAGATGGGGTTTTGGCATCTACTATTCCTTTTACAACAGCTCTCGGCACTTCTACCAATGAAATGCGAATTGCAAGGGGAAATGGTGATCCTTTCTCTGGCGATATTGACGAACTAAGGTTATGGTCGGTAGTAAGAACCGATGCTCAAATTTTTGATGATAGATGCAAAAAAAATCCTTCATCTTTTACTTCTACTACTGGCTTATTGGCATTATGGCATTTGGATAATAATTTAATAGATGCTTATAGCGGTTTTAATGGAACTATTAATGGAACTGTATCGTATGATTTTTATAATTATCCTGATGCAACTATGTCTTGTCCTGTAGTTGGTATAAGCCCTAATAATGCTGTTTCTCAAAACAATTTAGATGTAAATTATCCCAATCCATTTAATCAATATACAATGATTAATTATCAAATAGTTAATAATTCTGATGTGGTTTTAAAAGTATATGATATCATGGGAAAAGAAATAGCAACGCTTGTAAATACGAAACAAAATGCAGGAAAGTATGAAGTTAAATTTAGTGTAGCCAATCTACCTGCTGGTATTTATGTTTACCAACTTAGAACAAATAATTTCAGCCAGTCGAAACGAATGATGATTGAGAGGTAAATAGGATTGACAAAATAACAACGCAATAAAAGAAAGGCTATCTAATTTTAGATAGCCTTTCTTTTATTATTTTCTATTAAAGGTTGTGTTACAAACCGTACTGTCTGTGTTGGTCTTCACATAATAATGCCATGTTATTAAATTTTTACTATTATCTAAAGTACCATACCCTTCAAATGTATTATTACTAATAGTTTGCACAGGAAGAACCACACTTTTGCCATTTACAATGGCAAAAGCAGTACCATTTAAGTTGGCAAAGTTTGTTATTTTAATATTGTTTATAACGTTAGCATCTGCAGAAATAGTACAATCAAAATACTGATTTTTTGCAACAGGAATTTCTGTGCAAGACCACGAGCCAAAGTAATCATTGCGGGTAATGCCTGTACTTGGGGTAGTAGGTGTTGTGTCATCTTTTTTGCAAGCTACAATATTAGTAATTACAATTAATCCAATTATTACAATGTTTTTTGTTTTCATTTTTTCAACTATTTTAAACGATAAAATTACAATATTTATGCCAAATTTTTTACAAACTTATAAAATTTATTTTTTATCCATAATAAAACCCAACAAATCATTGTTATAAATAAGAAAGTTTTGGTAGAATTATTTTAATTGTACTATCTTAGCACTCAAATTCAAAAAGCTGTTCAAACAGAAATATGTAATGATATTTATTTTTGGCAAGATAAAGATATTTAATGTGTTACGAATAACAATATTACTTTTTTTAAGTACTATTGTGCATATTAGTTTTGCCCAATTTTACAGTGGTATGCAATTGAATTTTGGCAAAAATCGTGTGCAATACGACGATTTTTTTTGGACTTATTATCGTTACGAAAAATTTGATGTTTATTTCTACCTCGGAGGCAAGCAATTTGCCAATTATACAGCCAATTACACACTTAAGCATTTAAAAGAAATAGAAACCAAACTCGATTTTGAGATTGATGACAAAATGCAATTTATAATTTACAATAAATTATCAGATTTTAAGCAAAGTAATATTGGCTATGTAAACGACGAAAGCTATAATACCGGTGGACTTACGCATATTATGGGAAATAAAATTTTTCTTTATTTTAATGGCAATTATGCTGATTTTCAGCATCAGATACGTGCAGGAATTACCGAAATTGTTTTTAATCAATTAGTGTTTGGAAGCAGCCTTACAGCTCAGGTAAAAAACAAGACTATTTTTACGATACCATATTGGTATTCGCAAGGTTTAATTGCTTATATTTCTTCGGGTTGGAGTACAACGGCTGATAACATTGTAAGAGATGCCGTTTTGTCGGGTAAATATAAGAAATTTAACGCACTAACAGGCGAAGATGCCGTATATGCTGGTCAATCGTTTTGGCAATTTATTGCCGAGAAATATGGCGAGCAAAATATTTCCAATATTATTTACATGTCCAGAGTTAGTCGAAATATTGAAACTGGTTTTGTATATGTGTTGGGGATAACTTACAAGGAAATTATGAAGGAATGGCTTGCTTTTTATGAAGCAAAATATTCGCAAGCTTACGAGCGTAATATGCCTTCGGCTGACCCAATCATTAAAAAAGTAAAAGCAGCAAGGGTTTACAATAGGCTAAAAATGAGTAGTGATGGAATACATTCGGCTTATGTAAGCAACGAAATGGGGCAATACAAGGTTTGGCTTGCTAATGCCGAAACCAAAAAAACAAAAAAAATAATGAAATCGGGTTACAAATTGGATGATAAAACCGATTATTCTTATCCGCTACTTGCTTGGCATCCATCGGGCGAAATACTTGCCATTATTATCGAAACCAAAGGTTTGATTTATCTTTACTTGTATAATCTCGAAGAAAAAAAGTTTGACAAAATATTGCTGCAATATTTCCAAAAAGTACTTGATTTTTCGTATTCGCAAAATGGACAATTGCTTGTATTATCAGCCGTTCAGAATGGGCAATCGGATGTATTTGTGTATAACATGGCTTCGCATTCGTCCGAACAAATTACCAAAGATATTTACGACGACTTAACGCCCAGATTTATAAATAATTCAAAAGAAATAATTTTTAGCTCTAATCGGTTACATGACACTATAAGCTCCAATATTCCGATGAATTCCACTATATTAGACAATAAAGATATTTTTATTTACGATTATGCTTACCGTACAAAAACACTCAGAAGAGTTACCAAAACGCCTTTAGCAAATGAATTATTTCCGATGGAATACCAAAACGGATATGTTAGCTATTTGAGTGATGAAAATGGAGTTTACAACAGATATATTGCTCGTTTTGATAGCGTTATAAGTTATATTGATACTACAACTCATTATCGTTACTTCACAAAATCGTTTCCAATAACCAATTATAAGCAAAGTATTATTGAACAAGATATTAGCCCAAGAGCTAATAAAACTGGCGAAATTATTTATACCAATGGCGTTTATAAAATGTTTATTGAAGATAGCAAACCCATTAAAAATCTGGCTGCTATAAAATTAGAAAACACTGATTATATTAATCTTTTGATTGCAGAAAAAGAAGCGGTAAAAAAAGACACACTAAAAAAAGACGTTAAAAAACTGTTAGCAAACAAGAAAAAACTTCGCAACGTATATTACTCAGATATAGCCAAAGATGAGCAAAAAGAAGAAGATGTTAGTATAAGTCTTAATAAACAAGCTTTTATAGAGATTAAACCAAACGATAGTGCCGACATTGAAACCGATAAATTTATACAAGAAACACAACGAAACTATGAGGTAGAATACTCTGCAAATGAAGTTACTACACAGCTTGATTTTAGTTTTTTAAATTCTAATTATCAGCAATTTTCGGGAGGTGGTTCGCCCATTTATTTGAATCCGGGGTTTAATTTTCTTATGAAAATTGGGCTAAGCGATTTAATGGAAGACTACCGTATTACAGGCGGTTTTAGGTTTTCGTTTAATTTCGATAATTTTGAATACTTATTAAGCTACGAAAACCTGAAACATCGGCTTGACAGGCAAATTATTTTTCATCGTCAATCAATGGATAATGTTTCTTATAATTATATTTCTCATCAATACACACATGCCGTTTATTACATTTTACGCTGGCCTTTTAACAATGTGATGAGTGTAAGAGGAACCGCTTATTTGCGGAATGACAAAGAAGTTTTTCTTTCGACAGACCTGCTTAGGTTAGAAAGACCAGATATTATTAGTAATTGGTCGGGGTTAAAAGGCGAATTTGTATTTGACAATACCCGAAATATAGGATTAAACCTTTATTATGGAACACGCTACAAGTTTTGGGGCGAATATTACCAATCTTTAGATAGCAAAAATCGCAATCTTTTTGTAGTTGGCTTCGATTTTCGTAATTATCAGAAAATTCATAAGTCGTTTATTTGGGCAAATCGCTTTGCTGCCAGCACTTCGTTTGGTAAAAATAAATTAATTTATTACATGGGAGGCGTTGATAATTGGCTGTTTCCAAAATTTAACAGAGATATTGATATAGCTACCGACCAAAATTACACCTATCAAACGCTGGCTACCAATATGCGTGGTTTTATACAAAACATAAGAAATGGTAACAGTTTTGCTGTTTTAAATAGTGAACTTCGGTTTCCTGTATTCAGATATTTTGCTAACAAGCCCATGCGGTCTGACTTTTTATACAACCTCCAAATTATTGGCTTTGGTGATATTGGTACAGCATGGACAGGTACAAGCCCATGGGACAAAGATAATCCATTATTTACTAAAACATATTATGCCAATCCGTTTGTGCTCACACTCGAAAGAGAAATTGACCCATTGGTGGGTGGATTTGGCTTTGGTATAAGATCAAGATTATTGGGCTATTTTTTGCGAGTAGATTATGCTTATGGCGTTGAAAGCGGAGTTGTAAAACCTGGCATTTTCTATTTTTCGTTGAGTTTGGATTTTTAGTTAATTACTAATCACCAATTACCAATTACCAATCACTATTAAGCGTTTTCTTTTCTTTTGTTTCTGAGAACATACACTTTTCTGGCTGC